>JAQCER010000040.1 GCA_027618625.1 Verrucomicrobiota bacterium | reverse complement strand
CGGCGGCCAGCAGAATCCCGATAGCCCTCTCGCCGCGATGAAGAAGCTGGTCAATGAGCTGGAGCGCCAATCGAACGTCCTTCCGCCCGATGGCATCGCCCAGTTCAAACACAACTCCCGCGCGACTCTGCGACACCATGGTGCGCACGTCATCGGTGGTCACGTCACGCCGCTCGCCGAGATACACATCGAGCTTTTCCAACTCGTTCTCGATCTGCCGGGAATGCTGCCCCGCCAGCAACACGAAGAACTCCAGGGCCTCGGCGCTGAATCGCAAGCCGCGCTCACGCGCCCGTCCTGCCACGATCTGCTCCACTCCGGATTCCCAACCTGACCTGGACATATCGGGCAAATCGTGAACCTCGATCGTTGCCACCTTTTTCATGGTAGTGAAAAAAGTCCGCCGCTTGTCGATCTCGCTCGCACTGATCACAACCTTCACCGAAGGAGGTGTCGATTGGGTCAGAACCTCCAGCAAGTGCTCGACCGCGCTCGAGGTCGTTTCAGACCGGCCGGTGACGTTGTCGGCGAAAAAGTTCGCTCCTTTCAGCCAAACCACCTTGTCTCCGCCAAAGAATGGCAATGTTTGAATCGCCTCCACTGTGAGTCCACAGATCTTCGAGGCATGCTCAGAGTTGTCCGCGTTTCCCTCAACGATCTCCAATCCAAAGTCATCGCCATCTGGCGGAGTCAGCTCCTTGGCCAGTTTCGCAGCCGCTTCGTTAACTCTGCCCTCGTCAGTTCCGAACACGCAGAAGACGTTCGGCAGTTTCTTTAGAACTGCCGTTTTCTTCGTCGCCACTTTTTTACGGGCTGTCTTTTTCTTCGCTGGGGGCACCGTGAGTTGCATTGTCCCAGTCAATCGCGCCTCGTCGAGCCAAATCTTTCATCCCAATTGCCTTGGCTTGCCTTGGCCACTCGGCGCAGATTTCGGTTCTCCGTAGTCCAGCAAACCGGCCACGTTACCCTAACAGGTCCAAGACAGCCTTCCCCTTCCCATCCGGGGTCGTGTAAAATGGACGCCGCTCGACGTCGTAATGCGTGTCAGCACGAATTCCGAGGGCGTGGTAAATGGTCTGATGCACGCCAGCGATATCCACAGGATTCTCCACCGTCAGGCACGGACGCTCGTCGGCAGTTTTGCCATAGACCTGCCCCTCCTTGACGCCTCCCCCAAACATCAGCATCGAGCATCCATCAGTAAAGTGCCTGTGCATGCCGTAGTGCTTGATGTCAGTGATCTGATCCGGCACATGCACCTGATCTTTCACTGTCGCACCTGGTCGCCCTTCCATCATCATGTCACGGCTGAATTCACTGGCGAGCACGATCATCGTGCGATCCAGCAATCCACGCTCCTTCAGCTCAAGAACCAGACGCGCGATGGGAGCATCGATCTGACGCTTCATGTCAATGAGTCGCTCGTGGCCGTTCTCATGAGTGTCCCAACCAAGGAAAGGGACGTATTCGCTCGACACCGTGATGAAGCGCGCCCCTGCCTCAGTCAAACGTCGGGCCAACAGGCAACCTTGGCCGAACTTCCCTGTGTTGTATGCATCGTAAACTGCCTTTGGCTCGCGACTGAGATCAAACGCCTGCGCCTCCGGTGAGTTCAACAGGCGATAGGCTTGCTCCATCGAACGCGACAGCGATTCCTGCTGATAGCCGGACCCAAATTCACCGACCGGACTGCTCTTTACGATTTCATCATAGATGGCCCGCCGCTTTTCAAACCGCTCTGCCGTCATCCCTTCAGGCGGACGAACGCTCTCAAGCCCTTTCGTCGGATCGGGAATAAGGAACGGGCCATATTCAGCGCCAAGAAATCCTGCGGTGTGAAATGCTTTAAGCTCTTCCTTCTCCCCGAGCGTAAATCGCTGACCGATATTGATAAAGGCAGGGATGACGGGATTCTTCGGGCCCAGCTCTTTCGCAATCCACGAGCCGATGTGCGGTGCCGCCACAGTCTGCGGCGGCAGGTAGCAGGTGTGCCAGTGATACTGGTGACGGGAATGCAAAATGAATCCCAAGTCGGCCGCCTGGTACGAGCGCACGAGGGGGCCATGCTTGAGCACCGCGGCCAAATTCTCCAATCCCTCCGATAGCTGCACTCCATCCAGCGAAGTCGGAATCGATGGAAAAGTGCTCAGCACCCGGTTCGGATCAAGTCCTGTCTCGTAAGGAGTGTAAAGCTTGGGATCGAATGTTTCCGTGTGCGCCATGCCACCCGCCATCCACAGCAGAATGACAGTATCAGCGGTCGCACTAGGCCTTGATGACGAAGTCGCTTCCGCATAGGCCCGGCGGGTCGGCGAACCAGCCGCTAAAGTCGCCAGGGTTCCTGCACTCACATTCTTCAAGAAATGGCGACGATTCCAGGTGAATTGGTTTTTCATAGGTCAGCTGATTGGGATTCGTAAAGACCGTACACGATGGAGAAGTGAGCGTCAACCTTCTCCCCGAATGCCCGAATGCCGAAGCTTCACGCGCCAAAAAAACGCCGCCCGGAAACCGGGCGACGTTCTTGAAAAGGAAAACTCCCCTCGTTCAAAGACCCCAGACTATCTGGAGTAAAGCTCAACGATCAACTGCTCGTTGACCAGCGGCGCGATCTCTTCGCGGCTCGGGACTCGGGCAAATGTTCCCGTGAGGTTGTCACGATCAACAGTGACCCAATCTGGAACTGGGGCTGCCTGAGTGATATCGAGGAAACGAATCGCAACCTGACGTGATCTGGCGCTATCGCGAACAGTGATCACATCGCCGGGTTTGACATCGTAGCTCGGAATATCCACGCGACTGCCATTCACCAGAACGTGGCCATGGCCAACGAACTGACGGGCAGCATTCCGGGAGTTCGCCATACCCAGGCGGTAAACCACATTGTCCAAGCGACTTTCCAGCAGCTGCAAAAGGATCTCACCGGTAATTCCGCGGCGACGAGATGCCTCAGCGAAGCAGCGACGGAACTGCTTCTCAAGGAGGCCGTACTGAAACTTGAGCTTCTGCTTCTCAGCAAGTGCCACTGCATAGTCCGACTGCTTGCGGCGCCCACGACGGGGCCCGTGCTGGCCGGGGCCATAGGCACGGCGCTCAAGAGACTTCGATGGCCCGAAAAGGGCGACACCGAAGCGGCGATTAAGTTTGTCTTTGGGTCCTCGATATCTCGCCATGAGCGGAAACGTTAGTTAAGATTAATTGCGGAAGTGGATCAGACTCGACGTGCCTTTGGTGGACGACAGCCGTTGTGGGGGATTGGAGTAACATCCTTGATGGTAGTCACTTCAATACCGATTGCCTGGACGGCACGAACAGCAGCCTCGCGACCGGAGCCAGGCCCTTTTACGCGGAGTTCCGCCTCTTTCAAGCCGTGCCCCATTGCCTGACGACAGGCGTCCTGAGAAACGAGCTGAGCAGCGTAAGCGGTACTCTTTCTTGAGCCCTTAAAGCCCATCTTTCCAGCACTCGACCAACCGATTACGTTGCCGGTCAGGTCAGTGATGGAAACAATTGTGTTGTTAAAGGTCGACTGCACATGGACGATGCCAGTATGGACATTCTTGCTGCCCTTGGCCTTAAGAATCTTTGGTGCCTCAGCTTCTTCAGGCATGATCTCGGCGAACACGTCTCGCTTTTGATCCGGCCTACCCTGAGGAGCCGCGGCTGGTGCTGCTACAGTAGCTACAGTAGCTGCAGTAGCTGCAGATGTCACTTCTGGAGCGGGTGCCAGAGCCTCTTTCGCTGGTGCGGCAGATTGTTCGGCGGGAGTCTGGTTTTCGGTGTCGTCTGACATATAGGAAAGCTAAAAGTCGCAGAGATCTTACTTCTTACCACGGACGGTGGTGACACCTACAGTGTTCTTGCCACCTTTGCGGGTTCGGGCATTGGTAGAGGTCCGCTGCCCACGGACAGGCAACCCTTTGCGATGACGAATGCCACGGTAGCAATTGATCGCCTGTAGACGCTTCATGTTCATCTGAAGCTCACGTCGAAGGTCACCTTCGATCATGATTTTCTCACTCTGGATCACTCCAGCGATCGCGGCCATCTGATCTGAAGTCAATTCTCCAGCTCGAATCGACGGATCAACGTTCGCCTGATCGAGGATTTTCTTCGCCGTTACTGGCCCAATTCCGTAAATGTACGGAAGAGAAGCCTCGATACGCTTGTCGTTGGGAATGTCTACGCTGAGCAGTCTGGCCATATAAAGTTCTCTAAAGGTGGGTAAAATCAGCCCTGACGTTGCTTGTGGCGCGGGTTCTTGCAGATGACACGAACGATTCCATGCCGACGAACTACGCGGCAGGCTTCACAGATTCTTTTTACAGATGATCTAACTTTCATGGCGACAAGCGCAGGTAAAATTGGCAATTCCAATGGATCACTAGCGGCTTCCTCTGAAACCCTTAACGGATTAAGTATCAAGATGATACATCAACAGGGCACGCTAGAGCAAATATCCCGAACCCGGGAAGGCAGCACTGATACCATAAGATGGTTTTCTGGCAAGGCCCGATTGATCGGATTTTTCGCACATTTCCGAGAGACGCCACGCGAGCTCGACCATCCTCACATAACCTATTCATCATCAATGTGGAAAGGCTTCTATATCAAAGCAATCTAAAATCAAGAATCGGGCCAACAGAAGCCGTATTGCGAAAATGTGGATGCAGCCGCGCGGTTCGCCATTTATGTGCGCAGGATCGTTTTCATCCTATCGCTTCAAAAGCTTGCTCCAACCATGATTCGCTACCTCCTTGGGCTTTCGCTGCCTCTCTATATTGCAGATCAGATCACCAAGTGGCTGATTGTGCTGAATTTCCCTCTACCAACCGAGGGGTTTCGCAGCATCACGGTCATTGAGGGCTTCTTCGAAATCGTTCGGGTGCACAATAAGGGAATCGCTTTCGGGAAGTTCAACAGCGGCGAATATGCGAACCCGATTTTCGCTTGCGTAGCCGGCATCGCGCTGGTTCTCATCCTCTACTTTTGGAAAAAAATGGACGCGTTTCCGACTCGAGTGGGAAAATTGGCGGCTAGCCTGATCGTGGCCGGGATTCTTGGCAACGTCACGGATCGACTGGTGCACGGCTACGTCGTCGACTTCCTCCAGTTCGACCTGAAATTCATGATGTGGCCGTCGTTCAACGTGGCAGACGCCTGCATCTGCGTCGCTGCCGGACTCATGTTCGTTTCCGCTTTCCAACCGGTACCGACGAAAGCAAAGGCCGCAGACGAAGCAAAAATACCTGCCTCGCCCCCTGAAGATACCGATTGAGTTCGGCCCTATTCGCGATTTTCCGTTTTGAGGGCCGGGGTTTCATGACTGCCTCACAAGGAGGATTGCGTCCTGCGTCGGAAAAGGTAACCCTCTTCTCATGACTCCCCCACCGTTCCTTCGTCATCATCTCGCCGTCCTTCTCGTCTTCGTCTCCGGGGTGCTCAACTCAGCTACGGTCGCCATTGCAGGAGCAGGCGACGGCGGCCTGTGCATTTCAGAGTTCATGGCCCGGAACCTGGCTACCGAAGTTCCCGGCTCCGTCGATGGCACGTTTGAAGACTGGATCGAAATTTACAACGCCGGCCCTGCAACGGTGAACCTTGATGGATGGCACCTTACCGATGATCCTGATATCCCTTTCAAGTGGGCCTTCCCAGCGGTCGATGTTGCTGCCGATGGCTACCTCGTAGTGTTTGCTTCCGGCGAAGGTTTGACGCGTTCGAACTCGGATCTCCACACCAATTTTCGGATCGACTCGGCCGGTGATTACCTTGCCCTTACAGACCCACAATCGAATACGGTCTCAGCATTTCCAGCATCGGGACGTACGTTTCCCGAACAATTTGCGGACGTCTCTTACGCCTTGATCGAGACACAGCCCCGGCATCTTAAAAACCCGACTCCAGGCGCCGCCAACAATCCAGAAGAGTTCGTCTGGGTAAAGGATACCCGGTTCAGCGTCCGCCGCGGCATCTACACCGCTCCCTTCGCAGTCGAAATCTCGACCGCAACGGAAGGGGCCGAAATCCGTTACACGCTGGACTGCTCTCCCCCATCCGAATCGACTGGCGAAGTCTATTCAGGCCCGATCTCGATCAATACCACCACCGTGCTCAAAGCCCGGGCCTTCAAAGTCGGCTTCGAACCCACTAACATCGATACACAAACGTATATCTTCCCATCGGCGGTTGCCCAGCAAAAGGCACCCGATGGCTACCCCACCCGTTGGGGAGGCGAACCGAACGCAGACTACGAAGTCGATCCCGAGGTCGCTCAGTCAGACGTCTATCGTGATCGCTTTTTGCAAGGATTGCGCGCGTTGCCGGTAGTGTCCATGTCGATGCCTGTCGATGACATTTTTGGAACGGCTGGCCTGTATTCAAGAACCACCAGCGACTTGGAGAAAGCCGGCTCCGTGGAGTATTTCCGCCCCGACAGGGCTCAGGACGGAGTGAACACAGAGGCTGGATTTTCACTGCAATGCGGCGTGAAAATTCAGGGCGGCGCCTCGCGGAATCCAGACAGCTCGATCAAACATTCTATGAGTCTGCGCTTTCGCGAAAAGTACGGGACGGACGAGTTAGACTACCCGCTGTTCGATGCGGAAGATGCTGCGATCCGATTCAACAGCATTCACCTACGCGCCATGTACAATAACTCCTGGATTCACCGGGACTCAGGTCAGCAGCGGCGCGCCACGATGATTCGCGATCAGTGGATGCGCGACACATTGATGGAAATGGGCAACCCAGATGCCGGCCATGGACACTACTGCCATCTCTATCTCAACGGAATTTACTGGGGCGTTTACAATATCCACGAACGCCTAGACAACGCGAACTACGCAAACTACTTCGGAATTGCTGACGATTCCACAGTGGACAATGTCACACCCCCAGAGAGGCCGACGTCGTTCAACGAACTACGAACTGCCGTGCGTAATCGCGACTGGCCAGAAATCGTGAAACGCCTGGATGTAGACAACTACATTGACTACTACATCACCGAACATTTCGGCCACAACGACGACCTCAAAACGGATGGCAACTGGCGAGCTGCAGGTGGCGGCTCCAGCAACAGCCGATGGAGATTTTATGTCTGGGACTCGGAGAGAGTTCTTGAGAATGTGAGGGCAATCGGCGCACTGGCAGCGTCATCGCAGGATGGCCCTGAATTCTTCGCATCCCTCGATGACATCCCTGAATTCCAGATCCGTTTCGGCGATCGCCTGCAGAAACATTTCGCTCCCGGAGCTGCCCTGACTCCAGAAGCATCACTGGCGCGATGGAACCGCTACGCTGCAATGCTGGACATCGCCATCGTTTGTGAATCCGCCCGCTGGGGCGACAGGCGCAGGAGCAATCCCTATACGCGCGATGTCGAATGGATCGCCGAAGTAAACAAGATCCGTGAAGAATTTTTCCCCATCGAAGAACCGAATAGAACCTCCTACTTCCGCGCAAAGTGGGAGAAAGAGAAATGGCCGGGCAGCGAATCTGTAAAGTATGTAGCAGGGCCCGAATTCCTGGTCGACGGAACACCGACGACGGGCGGTGCTCTGGGGACGGGAAAACAAATCAGCTTCGATACCTCATCAGGCAGCATCTACTACACACTGGACGGCAGCGACCCCCGCGTTCCCGCTACCGCGAGTGAACCCGAGATTCTGCTGCCGGAAAGGGTTCCAGCCACCGCTGTGGTGCCGCTCGACGACAGCCTGGGTGATCGCTGGCATCTCGCTGAGTTCGACGATTCCAATTGGCTGAGCGGCACGACAGGCATTGGCTTCGACTACCCAGATCTCACAGGAATCGACGCCTCAAGCATGCAGGGTGTAAATGCCTCGATTTTCGTGCGTGTCCCCTTCGTCATTGCCGACCAGGCGGCACTGGAGGCCATCAGCTCCCTCACCATTAACTTTAAGTATGAAGATGGATTCGTAGCCTTCATCAACGGGGTTCGAATCGCTGACGCAAACGCGCCCGCGACACTGGCCTGGAACTCCACAGCGACTGCCAGCAATGCGGACGGCAATGCCATTGTGTTCGATGAATTTGATGCCAACCCCGGTATGACGGCACTCAAAATTGGCCCGAACATCCTCGCTATCCACCTGATGAACAGCAGCAAATCAGGCAGCGACGCACTGGCGATGCCGCAGCTCACGTTCGAGTCCGCGTCTGCCGCCGGACTTTCGCCAAAGGCCATTCTCTACACAGAGCCTCTGACACTTTCGAATTCAGCAGTGATCAATGCCCGCAAGTTCGGGGCAACTGGTTGGAGCGCGTTGCAAACCAGTCAGTTCATAGTCGAAGCCCTTGCCGGCCCAGGAGGTGTCACCATTCGCGAATTCGACTACCACCCGGCTGATCCCAGCGAAACGGAGTTCCTCGCAGGCCTTTCCCTAACATCACCACAGACATTCGAAGAGAATGACTTCGAATTCATCGAACTGGAGAACACCAGTGGTCATGCGATCAATCTGGCCGGACTTCGATTCTCCAACGGCGTCGGATTGGAACTGGCTTCATCCGCGCTTCAAGCCGGTCAGCGTGCCGTCGTCGTGCGCAATCTCGAAGCATTCCGCGCTCGCTACGGGGCTTCCGTAGCAATCGCAGGCGTTTACAAAGGCAACCTTGCAAATAGTGGCGAGACACTCACCCTGGAATCCTCAAGCGGCATTGTACTGGTCACCATCGACTACAAGGACAAAGATCCATGGCCCGGAGCAGCCGACGGAGACGGTTCAAGCCTGACATTGACCACCGGCGCAGATCCATCGCTCCCTGCCAGCTGGTTGGCCACCGTCCCTACTCCCGCATTCAACGGCGACGGTGGCAGAAGTGGCTATGCTTCCTGGGCCGCCCTGCACTTTGGTGCAAATGCTGGTACATTGGGCCTGCCCGGCGCCGATCCGGACTCCGACACCGCCGTCAATCTAGTGGAGTATGCGCTGGGCATGACGCCAACCGTCGCAGATCCCTCTAGCCTCCCTAACATTACCACGAACGTCAACTCAACCGTTATCATGTCCTACCGAAAAGGCCCGGGCACTGCGGACGTAATATTGACACCCGAATCTTCAACCGACCTCAAGTCATGGTCAATACTTGCTGCTGACGTCGCCGATGACGGTGCCGCCTCAGCAACGGCACCCATGGTGAACGGGCTCCCTGTTTACCTCAGGCTCCGCGTCAGCATGCCTTAGTCAGCATGCCTTAACACCCCCTAAAAATAACCGTGGCATTCGCACCGCCGAAGCCGAAGGAATTCGTCAGGCAGTAGTCAAAAGATGCGTCACAGGGCGAACGCACGAGGTCGAATGCGACTGCGGGATCGGGTGATGAGATTTGCACATTCGGCGGTAGCCAGCCGCCATTCATGGCGAGGATGCTGATAGCGGCTTCGACGGCGCCTGCACCACCGAGCAGGTGGCCGATGCCGCCTTTTGTGGAACTCACGCGAATCTCCTTCACTTGAGATTCTCCTGCCCAAGCCGTGATGGCATTGGCTTCTGCCGAGTCATTGAGCGGCGTGCCCGTGCCGTGCGAATTGATGTAGCCGATTTGACTCGGCGAAATTCCGGCATCCGCGCAGGCGGCATTCATCGATTGCAGCGCTGCGATCCCATCAGGGTGTGGTTGCGTCAGGTGATGCACATCGGTCGACATTCCGTAGCCCGCGACCTCAGCCAGGATTGCTGCTCCGCGGGTCTGGGCGGATTCGAGCGACTCCAGTGTAAACACAGCGGCACCCTCACCCAGAGCGAGGCCATCTCGATCGGCATCGAAAGGCCGGGGTGTAGTAGTGCTCAGAGCTTGCAAGGCATCGAAACCTGCAAACACTAGCTCAGATAGCGCATCGTAGCCGCCGCACAGAACACGATCGGCACGACCATTGCGAATCAGACTCGCAGCGTGGCCGATCGCATTGGCACCGGAGGCGCAGGCATTGGCGATGACTGTCAGAGGGCCACGGAGACGAAAAGCACGACAAAGATTCAGCACCTGGCTCTGCGGATGGTAGCCGTGAATGCGCGACGGTTGTTGCTGTCTGCTTTGTGATTGCAGAGCATGTCGGTAGAAATCTTCTCCCAAGGCCATGGCACCAGCGGAGGTGCCGAAGACCAGCGCAACCGATCGTTCCTTGCCCTCCGTGAGCCAGTCGCTCTGAGCCATAGCTTCGGCTGCGGCATGCAGCAGCATCTTCGACGACCGATCGAGCCGCACTGTCTCGCGCGGGCTGAGATCCGTATCTGGCAATGCACCGGGTAACGACAATTCCCCTCCAGAATGCACGCGCATCCGTGATGTATCGAACAGCGTGATCGGTCGCAGCGCCGGCCTTCCCAGCCGAAATCCCGCCGCGTTCTCGCTCACTCCCATGCCCATCGGCGTGAGCAAGCCGATGCCCGTGACGACCACGCGGCGGCGGTGTTGCCCTGCGGCATCCGGCAGACTGGAAGTCAGGTGAGGCGACTCGATAATCATTCACCTCCCCTTTAGGGCGGAATCTGGAAAAGTTCCAGCGCCCTGTGCGGAAATGCAGAAATGGACAAATGCGCGCCGTGCTATCGATCCATTTTCTTCGACCCTTCTTCCCCGCAGCTCAGCTCTGGCAAGATCGAACGCGCCGTCGTCCCTGTAGCGCCCGATCGAATCAATAGATCCCGCCATCGATTTTCAGCACTGCTCCGGTGATGTAGGACGCTTTCCGTGAGGCGAGAAAACACACCGCGTCGGCAATTTCTTCGGGCTTACCGAAGCGCCGCATCGGAATGTCACGCACCAGTGCTTTGCGTTGATCCGCAGGAATGGAATCAAGTGCGGGAGTATCGACATAGCCAGGGCAGACACAGTTCACCGTAATTCCCAAGCGGGCGATCTCCTTTGCCAGCGACTGGCTCATTGCCACCGTGCCCGCCTTTGCTGCGGCGTAGTTTGTTTGTCCTCGCGGCGCAAGCAGCGCACTGAGGGAGGAAATGTTGACGATCCTGCCATAACGCTGGCGCATCATGGTTTCCTGGACAGCGCGACAACCAAAAAACGTTCCGGTCAGATTCGAATCCACCACGGCCCGCCAGTCTTCCTCCGTCATGTTCGCCAGCAATAAATCGCGATGAAATCCCGCGTTGTTCACCAGCGCATCCAGCCGACCGTTCTTCTCATTGATGCACTCGACCGCGCGCATCCACGCAGTGGAATCGGTCACATCGAGATTCACCAGCGCCACGCGCCCAGGTTGCTCTGATGCAAGCTCAAGCGCGCGCTCGCGATTGCTCCTGACTCCCAGCCAGACGTGCCAGGCTTCGTCGCTCTCAGCAAGGAGGGCACGCGCAATCGCTCCTGCCAGCACGCCGTTGCCTCCTGTGATCAGGGCCACTCGGGATGGATTTGGTTGATTCATGATGTCCGTCACTCGAACACCATGCCTCTTCACGGCGATTCGGCAATACCCGGTTTACCCCAGCCACTACCACTAAGATCAAGCGTCGGCCTCAACAAACGCGGGCGGCAGCGGCAGTTCGATCGTAAAAGTCGTTGCGATTCCGGGTGTGCTGTCGACGAAGATTTTCCCGCCGTGGGCTTCGACAGCTCTTTTCACGATCGACAAGCCCAGACCGGTTCCTTTCACCTCGGAGCCACGATGCTTGG
>JAQCER010000039.1 GCA_027618625.1 Verrucomicrobiota bacterium | reverse complement strand
CCCGAGTCAGCCCGCACCGTCGGCGTCTTCGAGCCGACAAAGGCGCCCGTCTGCACATCGGTGCCGCCGGGGTCCGTCGTGTCGCGGTAGTCGATCGTGGCCGTCAGCGCTGGCTCGTATTCTGCCTTTGCCACGCCCACCCGCGCCGCCGCAATGTCCCGACTGACTTCCTGGATCTTCAAGTCAAACGTCTGCTGCAACGCAAGAATCACGCATTGCTTCAAACTCATCGAACTCGCCGCCGGTCGCTCTACTTCCTCCTGGGCAGACACCGTCAACACCCACCCAGCCACACACAAGCTGAACGTGAGGAAGCATTTGAAGGGATAAAATAAGGCCGTTCGCCGTTGAAGCCAGTAGTCTGCCATCGGACGGGCACGGTGGGACAGACTGGTCACCGATGCCAATACAATTTCTGTATCCAAATGTAATGAGCAAGCAGCCGTAGGACGGAATGGCATTCCGTCAGCGGCACCCAAGTTTCTTGCGAAGAAAACGAAACGCCACGCCAATGGGCACCTCGGGCTCCGCATAAACGACCTCTGCGATCGACCAGGATTGTAATTTGATTCTTCACGGAAACACTAGTGGCCTTCAGTTCCACGGCGGCCGCCTTCTCGATAAGCAGCTTCTGCTCCACATCGCCCGCTGCCGAGAAGCGAGGGAGCAGCTTTCGATCGGGTTTTTCACAATCTTCACAATTGCTGGTGGAAGCGGATGGTTCCATGGCACTCACGGTCTATTCGGAGCCCGCTCCCAAAAACGAACAGATTCTCGCGGCGCTCTGAGGCGCCCTGGGCCTTGGCCCGTTGCCGATCATCCGGACGTTTTTGAAAGGCGTTCTGGCAGAGATGGCTCTCCAAACCGTCCGCGGAACTACTTTAGCAGCTCGTATGGATCCGTCGGTAAAGTGGAAGTTAAAATGGTACCAGTTCCGAGGGAAGAGGAGGCACGTCGCGGACCTCTTCCCGGAGTCGAGATTCCGAGATGCCCGACATTATCTTCCGAACGTACGGTAGAGTTGTGGTAGCGCAGGCTACACTCGGCAAACAAATGCCAGGTCGTGTCTCGAATCGAGCCCCAGGCGTTCTGCATTCCGGCCAGCCTCGTCGAAGAGGTCGACCACTTCCACGCTGGCGAATACCTTCTCTAAAAGGCTCACCACATCGAGACCATAATCTCGATAGTGCCCGTTGTTGGAGAGATCGGGGAACGTGATTGTTTCCTTCCGCTTCCAGTCGCCAGGAATGGTAATGATGGCGGCACCACCTGGAATCAGGATCCGTGCGAGTTCGCGAAAAGCGGAGAAGTCATCCGCGACGTGCTCGATCACATGGTTCGATAGAACGCAGTCAAACGATTGGCTGGAAAAGCTGAGCGACTGGACGTCTTCGCCAGGAAAATCGACATCCTGAAGGAAATAATCGGTCGTGCGATACTCGCACTGGGATTGCTTGATTAAGGGAACGAGAATCGGCTCTGGCGCGAAGTGCAGCAACTTAAAGCCTTCGTGAAAGCCGGGGAACAGGCGCTGGTAGAGCAAGAACAGCCCACGGTGGCGCTTTCGACTGTCGCACTTTGGGCAAGCTGAGTTGCGAGTGATCCAAAGGGCGTTGGAGATGTGAACGAAACGTGGAATATCGCTTTCGCATACATTGCAGTAGTAACGAGGCGTGCTGCGCAGGGATGCGAACAAGTTCGCCGTTTGACAGCGAAAAAACAAAAGCGCAGAACGGCCTCCCTGGCGCCGCCATCGACTCAAGGATCCTTTGAGAATCGAAACCGGTCCTACAGGGGTAGCAGCACGGAACGCTCCGGGATTCACTGCGGTCGTCTGTAGGGGTGCGGAGTCCGACGATTCAAGATTCGATGACATAGCCGACGGAGAAGAAAGTGGTATCACCCACAGGGGGCTTCGTCGAGAAGGAAGCGGGAAGTCACTTCATACGATATTTCGCGATTGATTGGCAGCAATCGCGGATAACGATGGAGGACTGCTGCCTCTGGTGCCCAGCTGTCCAGGTGTCCAGGTGTCCAGTGACAACAATTACATCCCCAGCGCCCAGAGCCTGACGGAATCGAGACGGACACGGGCGGTGGCAATGGCTTGGGCCAAGAGTTCGCGCTCGTTGTTTGCAAGCTCAAGTTCTTCATCGCGGATGGCATGGCCACGGCTCTTGAGATCTTCCAGGCGGGCGATCTCCTCGATCATCATGGCGTCCATCTTCTTCTTGGCGGTGCGGCGATAGTTGACCACGGACTTGTCGGCAAGTTTGCGTCCTGCATCGATGATCGTCGGGAGCATGCCACGCAGGGTGGCACCGTTTTTGCGCAGCCATGACGCCTTTCCGTCCAGCGCGCGGCCTTTCAGCAGCGCACGGTGGAACTGGTGTGCCTCATCGGTGCGGTCTTCTGCGGCGTGGTTGACGAAAAAGCGGAATGGCCGCGGCGCCAGGAACCGCGAGACGTGCAGTCCGGGAGGCGCTATGCATTCGCAGACGAAAACCATTTCCAGCACGAGTTCGCGCTGCGCTTCCTTCCAGAAGACAAACGAGGCATTACCCCGGCTGCTGCCAGCCAGCATGTCGATCGAGTCACGCACCATCGGGTGATCCCAGCTGAGGAAGGAAATCTCTTCCCGCGACAGCGCCCTGTCGCGGTCGAAGGTGGCGGTGAGACCTTCCTTTGGGAGTCCGGGGAATGCTTGTTCATCGAACAGGTGATCTGGCTTGAGCACCAGGGTGCGATCTCCTGCCTCCTCGAATGCTACGCCAAAGTGGTCGAAGATGTTCGCCATGAAGGTATCGAGCGTTGGGTCCTCATCATTGCGCGCAACGCCGTTGACCAGATTGGCCGCGGCTTTGGGCTCGAAGGATTGCAGCTCCAGCAGGTGATCCTGACCTTCCCGAAGTTCCACATCGAACTTCGCTTTGAACTCGACTGTCTCCTTGTTCAGGTCGGTTGCCGCTTTGCCTGGGCTGGAGATGCGCTGCAGCCGCGGGCCGAATTTTTCAAAGTAGGTGCGGCCGCCGTGCAGCGGATGCTCGATCGAGCCGAGCGCCTCGTGGAACCATGTAGCCATGACTTCCTGGGCGGTGCCTTCGATAAACGGGACGTGCACTTTGATCGTCTCGCTCTGCCCGATACGGTCGAGACGGCCAATACGCTGCTCCAGCAATTCGGGGTCAACCGGCAGGTCGAAAAGGACAAGATCGTGGGCAAACTGGAAGTTCCGCCCTTCACTGCCGATCTCCGAACAGATGAGCAGTTGTGCTCCTTCGGAATCAGCGAACCACGCAGCATTGCGGTCGCGTTGGATCAGTGTCAGGCCCTCGTGGAAAACGCCCGTCCTGACGGTGATTAAGTCGCGCAGGCCGCTCTCGACTGCCTCGGCTTTCTTGCGACTGCCGCAGATAAGGACGATTTTGCGGCCTTCGGCACCCATAATGAAATCCCGCAGCCACAGCAGCCGCGGATCGTCGGAGAAATCGTATGGGGCCTCGGCTGGTTTCTCACCGGTTTTCGGATCCGGCCACATCCCGCCGCATTCCACATTGATAGCTTTCTTGAGAGCAGCGGCCTTGCCCTTTGGCGCTTCCAGGCGCACCAGGTTCGCTTGGCGTCCAGGAAATCCAGAAAGTGATTCACGGCGGTTCCGGAACAACACCCTGCCGACACCACGGCGGTCGAGAAGATGACGAGAGAGCCGGTACCGATCTTCATCACTCGGCTCGCCTTCAAGGATCACCAGGTCCGCCTCATCCATGTGCTTGGCTAGCTTCTTGCGGGCAACCGCCGTGAGCTTGGCCTTGCCGAGGAGAACATCCACCAGCTTTGAAACTTCCGCATAATGGGCGGCCTCCTCCCGGAATTGTTCCAGGCTGTTGTAACGCGCAGGATCCAGCAGCTTGAGGCGGGCAAAGTGTCCATCTTCCCCCAGCTGACGCGGCGTTGCGGTGAGCAGCAGCAGTCCTGGAGCGGACTTCGACAATTTCTCCACCGCGGTGTAGGCCGGGCTCGCCTTCTTCGGCGTCCAACCCAGGTGGTGCGCCTCATCAACTACCAGCACATCCCAGCCAGCATCGGCAGCAAACTTCAAATGCTTCGGCGATGACGCCAGCCACTCAAGATTACAAATCACGCACTGGTCATCGAGAAATGGGTTCATGCCCGGGCTCGAACTCTCGATCGCGTCGCAGCGCTCTTCATCGTAGATCGCGAACGATGTATTGAAGCGACGCAGCATCTCGATGAACCACTGATGCACCAGTGACTCCGGCAGCAAAATGAGCACGCGGTGGATGCGGTTACTCAACAGCAGGCGGTGAATGATAAGGCCGGCTTCGATCGTTTTTCCAAGCCCCACCTCGTCTGCCAGCAGCACGCGCGGGGCAAAGCGGCGGGCCACTTCATGAGCGATGTAAAGTTGATGCGGAATCAACGACATGCGTGCGCCGATGAAGCCGCGGACTTCGCTGCGCAAAATGTCGTAACGGTGCTCCAGCGCGTCGAACCTCAGGCTGAAATCGCTGCTTTCGTCCGGATTTCCGGACAGCAAACGTGCTTCCGGTTTGTCGAATGACAATGCGGCAGCAAGGTCGGTTTCACACAGATCAATGCCGTCCGCCCCTTGATAGTGAAGAAGCCCATCCTCTTCACGCACACCTTCGATCACAAACGGCCGCAGCTCTTCGCCGCGAACGGAGTCGCCAACCTCAAAAATGACCCGCCGGAGCGGAGCCTGGCGCGTTACATAAGTCACAGTCTCACCGGTCTTAAAGAAAACCAGAGAAACGCGTCCTGGCTTCACCGTGGTGACGGTGCCAAGTCCCATTTCAGGCTGGGTCTCACTGGCCCAGCGTTGTCCGATCTTAAAGTTTTGTTCCAAGCCCTTTAGGTAAGTTAATTCGCGCCACTTTCTGCAAGCTTAGAATGCTGCTTCCGGCGAGATTTGTTTCAAATTGTTGATTTTGCCGCTGAAACTGTCCCGAATCCAACCTTCCATAGTCAGTATCATGGGCGGCTTAGCGGGCGCCGTGCCTGCTGCGGTGGGCAGCAGCGCGAAAAATTTTCAGGCGGAGTATCCGAGTTCCTGCATGCGTGCTGAAACGTCGTCCATACTCTCCAGAAGGTCAGCTATTGGATCCCACCTGCCACTGATCAACGAGTCCCGTGCCGAATCTGGCACATGAACGGTGAACGACTGATCTCCAAAAAACACACGGCACTGTTCAACGTCGACTGTCACTGCCAGTGCAGGATCTGCTTCTACGGCTGCAGCCAGAACCTTGATGTCATCCCCGGTCGCCACCACACAGGGAATGCCCAGCGTCGTGCAGTTCCCGAAGAAGATCTCGGCAAAGCTCTCGGCAATCAGTGCGCGAAAGCCATAACGATAGATCGCCTGAGGTGCGTGCTCACGCGAGCTGCCACAGCCAAAGTTGGAACCGGCGACCAGCACGGTAGCATTCTTAAAGCGCGGATTATTGAGCGGATGCTCCTTGTCGCTGCCGTCCTCGTGCTTGCGGACGTCATAGAATAAGTATCCACCCAGTCCATCGAAGGTAACGCACTTCATAAAGCGCGCCGGGATGATGCGGTCGGTATCAACATCGGAGCCGGGAACGTGAACCGCAGTGCCCTGAACGGTAGTTATCTTGTCTAGTGCCATGATGGGGAAGTTCTAAATTGTAAATGGATGGTCTACGACTTGGTGATGATGGTTCCACACACCCTAGGCAGTAGCACACGCCGTAAGTTCAAAGACTTCACGGGCATCGCTCACTTCACCCTTGATCGCAGCAGCGGCGACCATCAGTGGGCTCATCAGAATGGTGCGGCCCGTCGGGCTGCCCTGGCGTCCCTTGAAGTTACGATTGCTGGAGCTGGCGCAGAGCTGGTCACCGATCAATTTGTCCGGATTCATCGCCAGGCACATCGAGCAACCGGCGCGCCGCCAGTCGAATCCCGCATCGCGAAAAACTTGGTCGATCCCCTCATTTTCACAGAGTTTTGCGACGATTTGTGAGCCTGGGACAGCGATCGCCTTGACTCCGTCCGCCACCTTGCGTCCCTTGATGAAGCGCGCCACTTCCCGGAAGTCGGAGAGCCTGCCATTGGTGCAGCTGCCGATGAATGCGACATCGATTTTGGTACCTTTGATAGGGGTGCCTGGCGTAAGCTTCATGTATTCCAGAGCTTCGCGGATCGACTCCTGCTCGGCCGGAGTTTCGCCTTCTTCGGGGCGAGGAATGGTGCCATTGACAGAGAATCCCTGATCCGGGCTGATGCCCCAGGTAACGCTCGGGGCCACCTCTTCAGCACGGATGTTAACAACGTCATCATAGACCGTATCTGGATCGGATGCGAAGGCGCGCCACTTTTCCACTGTCGCATCCCAGGCATCGCCACTCGGGCAGTAGGGACGGCCTTTAAGGTATTCAAATGTGGTATCGTCAGGGTTCACGTAGCCCGCACGGGCACCGCCTTCGATCGACATATTGCAGACCGTCATGCGTTCCTCCATGGTGAAGTTGTCGACCACCTCGCCACCGTATTCGTAAGCGTAGCCGATGCCGCCCTTGGCGCCCAGCTGGGCGATGATGTGCAGGATCACGTCCTTGGCATACACTCCCGGCGGCAACTGGCCATCCACATTGATGCGACGGACTTTCAGCTTGCTCATCGCCATCGTCTGCGTCGCCAGCAAGTCACGCACCTGGGTGGTGCCAATGCCAAACGCGATGGCGCCAAATGCCCCGTGGGTTGCGGTATGGGAGTCGCCACAGGCGATCGTGGTCCCGGGCTGAGTGATCCCCTGCTCCGGGCCTACGACGTGAACGATCCCCTGTTTTCCGGTAGAAAGATCAAAATAAGTGATGTCAAAATCCTCAGCATTCTTGCGCAGCTCGCGAATCATCGCGTCCGCCAGCGGGTCAGAAAACGGCTCCTTCGACTCGTCGGTGGGTACGATGTGGTCGACCGTGGCGAACGTGCGCTCAGGAAACCGCACCTTCAGGCCCAAATCCCGAAGCATCCCGAATGCCTGAGGGCTAGTGACTTCGTGGATCAGGTGGGTGCCAATGATCAGTTGGGTCTGACCATTCGACAGCTCGCGCACAGCGTGCCCGTCCCAGACTTTTTCAAACAAACTTTTACCGTTTCCCATAGAGCGCACACCCTAGCACATTCCGCGGAATTCGCCACGTCCGCTGGTTGAATCCATTTTTCAGCCGCTGAATGAGCGGAGAAGCGCCCATTTCCGGGCACTTTTGGCTGCCTGATTGCGCCACTTCGCGGCCAAGCCAGGCGCAGTCACTCTTGACGATCAATGAACTGGGGCACACCCTTATGCACAGATGGACTTCAATTACAACGCTATACAAACGGCCCTGCGCCAGCGCATTGTCGCTTTCGCCAAGACGGAACTGGAGAACGAACACGCGGCGGATCGCGATCGGCATCAAACATTCTCACGGGAGTTATGGAAGAAGTGTGCGCAACACAAGCTGCATGCTCTGTCAGTGCCGGAGGAGCACGGTGGCGCTGGGCTGGACAGTCTTTCGACCACGATCGCCATGGAGGCCTTTGGCTACGGTTGTGAAGATGGAGGATTGGTTTTCGCCGTGGGTGCGCACCACTTTGCCACCGCCGTTCCCATTGCCGCATTCGGCACCGAGGAGCAGAAGGCAAAGTATCTGCGACCGCTGTGCGATGGCACACACGTCGGAGTGAACGCGATGTCCGAGCCCGGTGCGGGATCGGATCTCGGAGCGATCTCGGCAACTGCGGTGAAAGAGGGCGATGGTTACCGGATCAACGGGGTGAAGACGCTGGGCACCAATGGGCCGGTCGCGGATCTGGCGTTGGTATTTGCGGTGACGGATCCGGAAGCGAACTCGCAAGCGCGGCTGTCAGGGTTCATTGTTGATCCCAAAACCAAGGGCTTCACCGTGACAGAGCGATTCGAGAGCATGGGACATCGCACCGTGGCGCTGGGGCAGCTCAAGCTGGAAGACGTCTACGTGCCTGCGGAGAATCTGTTGAGCGGCAAGGAAGGCGGCGGCGTGGGAATGTTCAATCACGCGATGATGTGGGAACGCGTCGGTCTCTTCGCAGCCCATGCGGGTGCGATGGAGCGCATCCTTGAGCAGACCATCAAGTTCGCCCGCAAGCGCGTCCAGTCCGGCCAGTCGATCTCAAAATTCCAGGGAGTATCGCACAAAATTGCCGACATGAAGGTGCGCCTGGAGGCATCGAAGCTGCTCATTTACAAAGCGGCCACGCAATTGGACACGTCGCGCATGGCCTCGTTCGATGCCAGCATCGCCAAGTTGTTCACCAGCGAGGCCTTCGTGCAATCAGCCATGGACGCCATGCAGATCCTGGGCGGCGTCGGCTACTTAACTGGCAAATACTCCATCGAACGCGATCTGCGCGACGCCCTGGGCAGCACGCTCTACTCGGGCACTTCAGAAGTGCAGCGCAACATCATCGCAGCCTGGCTGGGGTTGTAATCGCTCTCTGAATCGGCAAATGTGCGCTGTTCCATCTGACTTCTGTCAAGTCGCTCGCTTTCGCTTGGGGTTCTCTGCGCTTCGGGAAGCAAACGCCAGTCGGTCGGCTCGTGATAGTATTCCCAGTAGCGGGTGGGAAGTCTTCGAGCTGCTCGCGGAAGTTCTTCGGCAGCGGGGCGAGTTTCTCATAGTGCCGACCGTCGTGGATCCTGCACAGCGCATGATACAGGATAACAGGATATTTAAGTGACAGGCACATGACGCACTTACCCGTGAGACGTGCCTGGTTCAGGCGATCCTCGCTTCCATCGTCCTCAATGATCGCAATGGCAGAACTCCGGATGTCCGCCGAGCGCTCTGGAGTGTGCTACCAACGAAATCTCAACGCCGCAATCCCAAGCGCAAACGGTCTCGGAGAACAATGAGCTTTTGTAGCCGATGCCGCTTAGAAGGGATTTGACTGGAGCGAGGTTGATCACGGTTGGATCGAGTGATCTTACGACTGCTGTGAGCCGATTCAAAGTCCAGAATTCCCAAAATGCCCGACTTGTCTTGACGGCGACATCGTCCCTTGATCGATCTGAAGGACACAGCCGAAGGACGCAGGGCGTTGGTGCGCCGACTCGCCGAGATCGCAGCTACCGAGCCGGACTCGGAGGCGCGACCAGCGTATTCCCGACGTTGGCTGCGGAAAGTCCCTTGTTGGGGATGCCCCTCAGTCGGTGACTACTTTTTAATCCAGGTCCCATATTTCTTCTTTCGTCAAGCCTGTCCAGGCCGAACGCCTCGCAGCGGCTATGGGCCGTGTCGGGGCACTCTTTGGGGCCAGGACCGCAACGGACGAGTGGCAGACCCGGCTGTTCCAGGCACTCAGCGAAACCGGGGTCGCCGCGAGTTCCGTCTATTGGCATCGAATCGAGATACGCTCGGTGGGCAAAACCGAGTTCGTTTCGATGGAGGATGTCTTCTGGTTGAAAGCCGATGGCAACTACATCGAAGTCCACACAGCGGAGAAAGTCCACCTCGCCAGAATCACCATGTCCGATCTGGAGAAGCACCTGGATCCCAGGTGCTTCTTGCGAGTTAGCCGCTCATCTTTAGTCAATCTCAGGTTCGTCCGAGGCATCCAATCTGTCGGCTATCGCGGCCATGTCGTCGTGCTAGAAGACGGAAGCAGAGTGGCCGCGAGACGATCCATCGATCAGCGACAGGCGTGGATGAAGTATTTGCCACAAAATGAGATGGTTGTCCCTGGTCATTCATCGCGTGTGGGCGTGGTCGTGACGACTTTAGATTTTTGACCGGCTACCGTAAAGCGATAATTTGCCGAGCGACTCAGAGTTCGATCGGCAGTGAACCCCCAGCGGTGGCCGACAGTTCCTCGAGAGCGGACAATGCGAGGGGAACCAGCTTCGCGCGGTGGTCGGCCAGCAGTTGCTGGAGCTCCGCTTCGGAATGGATCCATTGCTCTTTTCCTTCCAGCAGCAGCATGCCCGCCCACTGCTTCTGCGGCGGCCGAACCCGGGGGAAACTGAGCGCTCCCGTGTAGCCGCGGTCGCCGTCGACGATCAGGAATATGTGGAAGCTTTCGCTCACCGGGCGTTTTTTGCCCCAGTTCTTATCCAGCTCCGCCAATTCCTCCTCAAGCATGTCCTCGACTCCGCGCCGTTCTGCGATGGGGTTGCGAAAGTAGCTGTCCACTTCCTTGAGCAGGCTACTCTGTCGGCCTCTCTGGGTGATGCGCCGGTAGTTGCTTTGCATGAGCGGTTCCGGGCTGGACGCCATCCAGCCAAGCTGATGCGCGATTCCAACCACGGCCATGCCGACCAGGAAGACAACCCACAGCGCGATGTAACTGCGGAGGCTCCATGCCCAGCGCCACGGAGGCAGCGGAGATGCGCCCCGTTCGAGCCGGAGTTTGCTGGCACCAGCGCTCAACGAATGCAGAAAGAAGTGTCCGAGCCAGAGCACCAGTCCGGAGCACACCAGCCCCATTCCGACGAGCGACGCGTTCCAGGTGATCTCCGGCAGAGTCCGCAGAAGAAACCAGATCCATCCGGCGACGAGCCAGAACCCGAGTTCGACCGGCACCGACACCAGGTCCGGCACTGCAAGCAGAGCCAGGAATGCCAACAGCGCCAGCACGAGGAAACTGAATGCCTTGCCACCACAGCCGCGCCGCGATTTTCCTTCAGCCAGCCGGGAAACTTTATCTTCGGAAGGCTCCGCCGCAGATGGAGAGTCGGCACTCATGGCTCGCCCATCCCGGTTGTGCCGCTGAGCAGCCGCTCGACTTCAGCCGCGCCGGTCTTGCGGATCTCGCCCGATGTGAACAGTACAAAGCGTTCGTCGCCGAAATTCGCCGGCTCCAGTGCCAGAAGGCGCGCGAATTCCCCGCCCGGCGCCGTGCGCGACAGACCGGGGATGTAAATGTAATGACTGCCGGCCCCATCGGGCGCCTCCCACAACTTCTCCGGCACTTCTCCCGTGAAATCATGCACGGGAAAACGCCCATCGCTGGACTCCGCAAACGCGAACAGTGCGGAACGCAGCTGCACGAGGTGGTGCCTGCGCACCGGCTGCTGGGCTGCGGCATTCAGTCGGTAGGACGACCCCTGTCGCTTCCACGCCCCCGGCGTGAGCACTTCGCGAATGCCGGAGATCATTGTCAGCACGAGAAGCATCACCACACCGAGCAGCAGGCTCAAACAGAACGCTTGCCGCCACTTCAGGTGCGGCACCAACGCCAACTCTTTCACCGCTCCATTCCACAGCCAGCGAAATCCTGACGCGCACGCCCCGAGCAGCAAAAGGAAAAACGACAGTTCCTGGAACCGCAGTCGGTAGACATCGTTCAGGCTGTAGCTCGTCATCCCAGCAAAGGCCAAACCGGACGTCGCCAGCACAAACGCTGCAACCACTCCGGAGCGCTTCATCCCGATGCGAATTGAGGAGCGCGCGAGCAGGATCCTGTTCGAGGACTGACCGGTAGAGGGCATCGTTGTTCCTGTAACGATGCGGAGGGGGATTTTCTTAGTCTTAGCAAGATCAGTGTCTAGCCTGGATTATTGATGAGCGATCTACTGCGACTTGCAAAAGACTCCATTT
This sequence comes from Verrucomicrobiota bacterium, assembly GCA_027618625.1. GTDB lineage: Bacteria > Verrucomicrobiota > Verrucomicrobiia > Verrucomicrobiales > DEV007 > JAGROY01. The sequence continues at coordinate 34 of JAQCER010000039.1, read as the reverse complement.
GCTGCGTTGCGCGCCATTTTTCGACATCAACGTA
>JAQCER010000038.1 GCA_027618625.1 Verrucomicrobiota bacterium | reverse complement strand
GATTACCGCCCGTCCTCCTGAAACTCGTATGGGTAAAGGTAAGGGTGCTCCCGCTGCTTGGGTTGCGGTCGTTCGTCCAGGCAACGTGCTGTTCGAGCTTTCCGGCGCCTCTGAGTCAGGGGCCAAAGAGGCATTACGTCTCGCTGCCAACAAATTGGGCGTGCGTTGCCGTTTCGTGAAGCGTCGTTAATGTTTAGCGCCTTCCCCATGTTCTCCTTCAATATTTCAGCCGAAATCCTTTCACACTAAGATGAAGATCAATGAGTTTAAAGAAATGAGCAGCGACGAACTGGTGCTTCGCCGTGCCGAGCTCAAGGAAGAGACCTTCAACCTCAAAGTCCAGAAGGAGAGCGGTCAGTTAGACAATCCAGCACGTATTCGAACTGTGCGGCGTGCAATTGCCCGCATCGAAACCACCTTGAGCGATCGCAGCAAGAGCAAAGCTGCGTCAGCCTGATCCAACGCTAACGCGACACTGATCCTCTCGACTACTTTTACCTGAAATTATGAGCGACCAAGAATCAAACGAAACACCAGCCGAAGCCCAGGCACCCGCTACAGATGCCGGAGGGATCGATCGTGCTCTGCGCAAGTCGCGAGTTGGCGTGGTGGTTTCCGACAAGATGGAGAAAACGATCGTTGTCGAAGTGACCCGCCGTGTGCCGCACCCTAAGTTTAAGAAGATCATCAAGAGTTCCACCAAGTTTTATGCTCACGATGAAAAGGGTGAGGCAAAGCTGGGAGACAAGGTGCGGATTATTGAAGGTCGGCCAATGAGCAAACTCAAGCGCTGGCGCCTCGACGAAGTGCTCGCACACTAAGCTATTCGGGGGCTGCTACTTTCTTTGAAGCCCGTATTTCCCTATTAACAGTAATTTCTAATATCTAAGGAGCTAGAACGACCATGATACAAATGGAATCCAAAGTCCAGGTCGCCGACAACACCGGCGCCCGTGTCGCCAAGATGATTGGCGTAATTGGCAGCCGCAGTCGGCATGCGGGAGTGGGCGATGTGATTACCGCGCACATCCGTGAGTCTACACCGACAGCGAACGTGAAGAAGGGGGAAGTTGTCCGTGCTGTCGTTGTTCGCACTGCGGCTCCGATTCGTCGGAGCGACGGTTCAATCCTGCGGTTTGACCGCAATGCAATCGTCATTATCGACAAGGATAAGAATCCCAAGGGAACGCGTATTTTCGGACCAGTCGCCCGTGAGCTGCGTGACCTCAACTACATGAAAATCGTTTCACTTGCGCCGGAAGTATTATGAGCAGAAAGAAGACACATGTCCGTCGCGGCGATCTCGTCGAAGTCATCTCTGGGAACCATCGCGGGGCTAACGGCACCGTCCGTCAGGTTCTCGCAGGGAAAAATCAGGTTCTCGTCGAAGGCGTCCGCATGATCAAAAAGCACGAGAAGAAGAGCCAGATGAATCCGGAGGGAGCCATCATTGAGCGGGAAGGTCCGATCCACATCTCAAATGTGAAGTTGATCGAGCGACCATCCAAGAGGTGATTGATCAACGGCATCAACATTCGTTTCGTCTCCTTTCATCCCTAGCCTACGTTCGTTAACCTTGTCGTTATAACAGTATGGAAACCACACTGAAGAAATTTTACAAAGAGCAAGTCGCACCCAAGCTGAAAGAAAAGCTTGGATTGCAGAATGTCCATCAGATCCCAAAGGTCGAGAAAGTGGTGCTTAACTGCGGCTTCGGCAAGCAGGCTGACCGCAAGCAGGCGATGGAAGATGCGGTGCGTGACCTGTCCGCAATCACGGGCCAGCGTCCAGTAGTCACCAAAGTGGATGGGAGGATTGCCGCCACTCGTCGCCAACTTCAAGTTGCGCGAGGGAGAGATCATCGGGGCAAAGGTGACCCTTCGCGGCGATCAGATGTGGGAATTCCTAGAGCGTCTCATCAAGACGGCCATCCCAGTGATCCGTGACTTCCGTGGAGTTTCTGCCAAAGCCTTCGATGGCCGTGGCAACTACGCCCTTGGTATCAACGACCAGACCATTTTTCCTGAACTTGATCTCGACCGAATTCAAAGACCGCTCGGCTTCGATATCTGCATCGTAACTACGGCAACCGTTGATGATCACGCCAAAGCGTTGCTTGAAGAGCTGGGAATGCCATTCCGCAAGCCGCAGAAGAAGGAAACAGCAGCCTAACCAGATCGAACTTTATTTTCTATGAGTGCACTTTCAGATCCCATCTCTGATTTCCTAACCCGCCTGAAAAATGCCAGCCGTGCTGGTAAGGACGAATTCCGTGCCCCCTATTCGAAGATGAAAGGGGAGATCGCGCGAATTCTTAAAGAAGAAGGCTACATTTGGTCATACGAACTTGATACTTCGGGTAACTTTCCGCAGATCCTTGTGAAGGCTAAGTATATGGGCACCACGCCAGCTTTAACTGACTTGAAGCGTGTCAGCCGTCCGGGCCTGCGTCGATACGTTGGAGTCGCAAACCTTCCGCCCGTTCTTGGGGGTTTGGGTATTTCGATCCTGTCGACTTCTAAAGGGGTCATGACAGGATCACAGGCGCGCAAGCAGAACATTGGCGGCGAGTTGCTAGCCTACGTCTGGTAGGAGCATTTCAGAAATTTTTGAATTTCACCGAACACTTAGAGTCATGTCGAGAATTGGTAAACAAATTATCCCGCTTCCGGACAAAGTGAAGGTCACTGTCAGTGACACTCATGAGGTTGCGGTCGAAGGCCCGAAGGGCAAATTATCCTTCGTGTTGCCGGAAGGAATCACCTTTAGTCAGGACGAGAGCGGATTGACACTCGGTCGCTCCACAGAAGATCGCAAGGTGCGTGCCCTCCATGGAACTGCTCGCAGTCTGATCTCCAACATGGTGGCGGGTGTGAGTAAGGGTTTCCTCCGTGATCTGGAAATCATCGGAGTCGGTTTCCGTGCTGCGGTTAAAGGCAGCGACTTGGATTTGAGCCTGGGTTACTCCCATCCTGTTCTTCACCCGATTCCTTCTGATTTGACGGTCACTGTCACCGAGAATACGAAGATTCGTATCGAAGGAATCGACAAACAGCGCGTTGGACAGTTTGCTGCAGATGTCCGTGCCTATTATCCGCCAGAGCCTTACAAGGGCAAAGGAGTCCGCTATGCAGGAGAACACGTTCGCCGTAAGGCAGGAAAGAGCGTTCAATAATCTATTGATTCATCGTCTTAATTAACGAATCACGACCATGCCGCATCTTAATCGCAAGGAAGTCCGCAGAAAAATCCACCGCCGAATTCGGAAGAAAGTGGAAGGCACCCCGGCGCGCCCGCGTCTCGCAGTGCATTTCTCAAATCAGCATATTTATGCTCAGGTGATCGATGACGAAGCGTCTCGCACGATCGCATCGGCTTCGACTCTTGATAAGAGTATCGAGTCCAAGGGATCCAACGTTGCTGCCGCTAGCAGAATTGGTCAAGTCATTGCAGAGCGGGCCAAGGGCCAGAGCATCGAAACGGTAGTTTTTGACCGGGGTGGTTTCCTTTACGAAGGAAAGGTAAAAGCCCTTGCCGATGCTGCCCGTGAGGGTGGCCTCAAGTTTTAGTAACGAAGCACCAGCAGTAAATTTACTCCATGTCTGAATCATCACAAACATCTCACGGCACCTCTTCGGGATCTTATCGGGACGAGAAGCCTGAAGTTGCCGAGAAGTTAGTCTTCATCAACCGCTGTGCAAAAGTGGTCAAGGGCGGTCGCCGCTTCAGTTTCAGTGCGCTGGTGGTTTCTGGTGATCACAATGGCAATGTCGGCTACGGCTTTGGCAAGGCCAATGAAGTTGCCGAAGCCATCCGTAAAGCATCGGACTCCGCGAAGAAATCCCTTCAGCCCGTAGCACTTCGCGACCACACCATTCCGCATCAAGTGCTTGGAGAATACGGTGGTGGCCGTGTTCTGCTCAAGCCAGCCTCACCGGGAACCGGAATTATTGCTGGAGGTGGTGTTCGCGCCGTATGTGAACTGGCCGGGGTCAAAGATGTCCTGGCCAAATCACTTGGATCGAACAACCACGGAAACGTTGTGAAGGCCACGATTGACGCACTTGCCCAGTTGCGGACGAAAGAACAGATTTACAAACTGCGAGGCAAGAAGCTCGCAACCCAGAAAGCTATTTAATGCTACTGTGTTGTCGTAAGACTGACACCAATCACGATCAATTAACCAGACTGCCATGCGTCTCAATACACTAAAACCAAACCCCGGATCCAAGCATCGCAAGAAGCGTCTTGGTTGCGGCGAGAGCTCTGGAAAGGGAAAGACCAGTGGCAAAGGCCACAAAGGTCAGAAGGCCCGTTCAGGTGGCGGTGCACCACTCGGTTTCGAGGGTGGGCAGATGCCGATCTACCGGAGATTGCCGCGGCGCGGCTTCAACAACGCACGCTTCCGCGACAAGATCGAAGTGGTCAGTGTAGGGGCGCTTGAGCAACGTTTCGAGGCTGGTGCCACCATCAATGAGGAGTCACTGCGGGGAGTTGACCTCGTCAAGGGAACCTTTGACGGTATCAAAATTCTCAGCGATGGTGACCTTACCAAGTCGTTTACTCTGGAGGGCGTCCGCGTGAGTGCCGCTGCCCGCGAGAAAATTGAAAAGGCTGGGGGATCGATCACCAGCGGCGAATAGCCTGCTGTTTCCCTGCCACTCACCGAAGACCAGAACGTTCTTCGACACTTCTATGAAAAACGCCCTACCTGAATGATTTCCGCTTTTACCAATTCGCTGAAGATTCCGGAACTGCGCCAGCGCATCTTTTTCACGCTGGCGATGGTCGTGATTATCCGTGTTGGTGTTCACATTACTCTCCCCGGCGTTGATTCGAACGTTGTCGACGGTTGGCTGGACTCTCAGGACAATGGCAATGTGCTGGGTGCATTGCTGAATATTTTTAGTGGTGGTGGCATCCAAAAGTGCGCCGTCTTCGCCCTGGGGATTATGCCTTACATCAGCGCATCTATCATGATGCAATTGCTTACGGCTGTGGTTCCTAAGTTGAACAAGCTCGCCCGCGAGGAGGGAGGCAGGCAGAAGGTAAATCAGCTTACCCGCTACGTTACGATTGTCCTCTGTGTGGTTCAGGGGTATTTTATCCTGCAGGGAGTGGTGGATCCGAAGGGGAACATCCTGATGGAGGGCATGGACGATTATCTGGCGACTTCCGGCGAGGACTTGGTGAAGATGCCATTGGTCTGGTTCTACATTGTGGGGATCTCAACATTGACCGCGGGAACGATGTGTTTGATGTGGCTGGGTGAGCAGATTACCGAGCGTGGTATTGGCAATGGTGTTTCTTTGGTGATTGCGGTAAACATCATTTCCGGTTTGCCCGGTGCGATTGCCTCGGTTTACCAGACTTACATTAAGGCTGCTGCCGCTGCCAACGATCCCATGAAGGCGTTGCAGTTGGTGATCTTGTTTGCCTTGCTTCTTGTAGTGATCGCCGGTGTTATTGCGCTTACTCAAGCCGTTCGGAAAGTTCCCATCCAGTTCGCCAAGCGCGTCGTCGGCAACAAGCAAATGGGGGGGCAGGCATCTCACCTTCCTCTGAAAGTGAACTACGCTGGTGTGATGCCGATCATTTTTGCACAGGCGATCATCACTTTTCCCGTCACTTTCTTAGGTTGGATTTTTACAGGAGCCGGGTGGGTGGATACTTTGCAGAGCCTCTTGAATGACAGCAACTGGGTTTATCTGGGTGTGAACGCTGTTCTCATCTTTTTCTTCTCCTATTTCTGGGTCGCTACCATGTTTCAGCCGCAGCAGATAGCTGAAGACTTGAAAAAGCAGGGTGGTTACATTCCCGGTGTCCGGCCTGGTAAACCGACTGCAGACTTCCTGGATGTCACGATGGGGCGCCTCACTTTCGCGGGCGCAGTTTTCCTGACCGTTGTCGCCGTGTTGCCGAATCTGATTTCCTCCGCCATGGGCGTGAACGTTTTTGCTGCTCAGTTTTTCGGTGGAACCAGTCTCTTGATTCTCGTAGGCGTGCTTCTGGATGGAATGCGCCATGTGGAGACCCACCTGTTGCAGCGCAACTACGATGGTTTCCTGCGTAAGGGCAAGATCCGTGGTCGCTTCCGTCAAGGCGGAGGAGCTGCAGCTGGTGGTGGTGGAAATGTGGGCAATACCAAGATGCTGATTCTCTATGTGGTTTTCGGTATCTTCATGATCTTGGGAATGGTCTATTACATCATTAAGCAGGGATAAATTTCGGGCGGCTGGCAGAAATTTGAGCAGAGTCATTTTTCTTTCCGTTCCTCGCCGCTCAGCCTTTAGATGTACCACCGCGTTGTTCTATTGGGACGCCCGGCTTCCGGAAAAGGGACGCAGTCATCGATGCTTTCCAGACGGCTTGATCTTGTGATTGAGGCCAACGGGCCTCGTTTCATTTTCGACGGCTATCCCCGCACTGTAGCTCAAGCGGAAGTTCTCGATGCGATCCTTAGGGAGCAGTCGGTGGAACTCGACTGCATCATTTCACTCGAAGTGCCAAACAGATTGATGGATTATATCAGTCTTTTGTGCAAGTGCGTGCTCCGGCGGCACGTCATCGAAAGGCTGAGTTGCACCAGGTGCAATCACGTAGTTCGTAGTTCAGCGTTCAGCGCAACGTGGCAGATAATCCGGAAACGTTTGAGTTGCGGCTTGAAGAGTATGCGCGGAAAACGCAAGCTGTGGAGGATTACTACGCAAAACGCGGCCAGCTACTGGTGATAGAAGGAGATGGCACTCCTGAAGCAGTTTTTGCCCGGATCCTGAAGCAACTATCGTAACACGCGATCAACCACCAACCATGAGTAAGATTCACAGACGACAGGGAGCAGAGCTGGACGGCATGAGGGAAGCGGGCCACATCGCCGCTTCCATTCTGAAGCGTGCGGCGGAAGAAGTGCGGCCCGGGGTGTCCACCAAGCACATCAATGACGTCGCCGCAGAACTTACCAGGGAGGCGGGGTGCAAGAGTGCTTTTTTGAACTATGTCCAGCGCAACGGAGGCACCCCTTTTTCCGGCCATATTTGCATCTCGTTGAATGAGGAGATCGTTCACGGCATTGGCAATCCCCGGCGGATTATTCAGAACGGCGATATCGTAAAAATCGACGTTGGGATCGTCACTCCCACTGGATGGGTTGGTGACAATGCGAAGACGGTGCCAGTCGGCATGATCCAACCTGATGTCCTGCAACTCTTGCGCGCGACTGAAGATTCGCTGGACGCCGCGATCAGCCATGCGCGAGCGGGCGAGCAACTGAAAGTCCTGTGCGGTTCGGTTGAGAAGTGTGTCCGCCAATACGGTTACTGCGTCGTGCGCGAGTTCGTTGGTCACGGCGTCGGCCGCAAATTACACGAAGAGCCCCAGGTTCCGAACTGGGCAGACCCGAGGATCAAAGTGAAACTGGCTCCGGGGATGATCCTGGCCGTCGAGCCGATGGTGAACATGGGGACCGATCAAGTGACAGTGCTGGACGATCAATGGACTGTGATTACCAAGGACAGGCGTCCGTCCGCTCACTTTGAACACACCATTTTGATCACTGATGGTGCTCCGGAAATCCTGACGCCCCGCGAGAGGCTTACCAAGCCACTCAGCTAAGCGCTCGTTTCTTGTTTCTGGCTTAGGCTTCGCTTAAAACTTAAAAGCCCAAACCAGGAGGCAGGCCCAGGCCGGCGGTCAGTCTAGACATCTCTTCGGCCTGTACTTTCTTGCCTTGCTCAAGCGCCTGGCGCACCCCGCTCAGCACAAGATCTTCGAGCATCTCAACGTCCTCCGGATCGAGAATCTCCGGGGAGATCTTGATCGCTTCAATGTCTCCGGCTGCATTGGCGGTGACGACTACTTTGCCGCCGCCAACACTCGCTTCCACACGTTTGTTGCCGAGGCTTTCCTGCACGGATGCCATTTCCTCCTGCATCTTTTGCGCCTGCTGCATCATTTTTGCGATATCCATAGGCAGCAATGTTTCGCGATTCCCAGCACTTTGTCGAGTTCATAGGCTCCAGGATTCATGTTGCTAAGATGATGCCTGGCGCTACTGCGGTTTTGCAAGATGCTGCGCGACCTGATACGCACTCCCTCGATGAAATCCCCAGTTCTTGTCCTCTTACTACTTGCCGTTGCTAGTTCCGCGTCCGGTGGTGCAGATGAACCTGACTTCGCTGCCGGTGTGCGTTCCACGGATCCGCTCACCGCAGCAGAGCAATCAGGCAAATTCAGTTTGCCGGCAGGATTCAAGATCACCCTGTTCTCGGAAGAGCCAGAGATTGCCAAGCCGATGAACATGGCCTTTGATTCCCGTGGGCGGCTCTGGGTGACCTCATCACTTGAGTATCCATACGCCGCGCCGGCTGATCGCAAGGCAAAGGACACACTGCGGGTGCTTGAAGATACCAATGGCGACGGCCGTGCGGACAAAGTGACAACCTTCGCCGATGGCCTGAACATCCCCATGGGAGTCTATCCTTTCAATGGCGGTGCAAGCGCACTGGTTTGGAGCATTCCCAATATCTGGCGGCTGGACGATACGGATGGCGATAGTGTGGCAGACAAGCGCGAGGTTCTCATTGGCCCCATTGGCGATCCGGTCGATACGCATGGAATGCAGAACGGCTTTACACGCGCCTTCGACGGCTGGATCTACGTGTGCCATGGCTTCCGCAACGATTCCACTGTGAAGTCCAAGGACGGCACTGAGATCCACCTGCAATCCGGGAATACCTATCGGTTCAGTCTCGATGGCTCGCATGTTGAGCAGTACACCTGGGGGCAAGTGAATCCGTTTGGCATGTGTCTCGATCCATTGGGTAATCACTACACCGCAGACTGCCACAGCTCCCCGATCTATCAATTGATCAGGGGCGGCTACTACCCGAGCTTCGGCAAGCCAGACGACGGCCTCGGCTTTGCTCCGCTACTCATGCAGCACGCACATGGCTCCACGGCACTGTGCGGCGTCACCTATTACACCGCCGACAGCAACTGGCCTGAGGAATTCCGTGACACGCTTTTCGTTGGCAATGTCATGACCAGCCGGGTGCACCGTGATCAAGTGGTGTTCAATGGAGCATCGCCCAAGGCTATCGAGAAGCCCGAGTTTCTGACTTCCAGCGATCCCTGGTTCCGGCCAGTGGACATTCAAATGGGGCCGGACGGTGCGCTTTACGTTGCCGATTTTTACAATCGTATCATCGGCCACTACGAAGTTCCATTGACCCATCCTGAGCGCGATCGCTTTCGCGGCCGAATCTGGCGTGTCACCTACGAAGGTGGCACGCCGTTCCGTGCTTTCACCAGTCTTGCGGACGCGCCGATGCAGCAGCTGGTGGATCGCCTGGGGGATAAGAATCTGCCCGCGCGCCTCATGGCGATGCACGAGCTGGTCGATCGCTACCGACTGGACGCGGCTGCTCCCGTGCGCCAGGCGTTGAAGAATTCCGGGAGTTCGGAGCAAAAGGTCGCAGCTTTGTGGGTGCTTGAGCGCCTCGGGAAGCTGGACAGTGGCGACCTTGCCCAATCGATCAACAGCGGAGTCACTCGCGAAGAACGGGTGCACGCCCTGCGGATTGCCGGCGAGATTCCCGAGCTGCCGAGCGATGTCGATCTTGCTGCAGTAAATGCGCTCGGTGATGCCGATCCGTTTGTCGTTCGCCAGGCGGGTGAAATGTTAGGGCGTCATCCAAATGCGAGGAACATCCCGCTGCTCGTTGCATCGCATCGCGCATTGCCGACTGTAGACGATCACTCGCGCTACGTTCTGTTGCGTGCGTTGCGTAGCCAGTTTCTTGAGCCAGGGGCTTTTGCCGCCTATCGAAGTTCGTCCATCGTGCCGGGCTCGGTCGACGATGATGCTTCGGGGTGGATCTCTAAGATTGCCAGTTCGATTCAAACCTCCGACGCAGCTGATTTCCTGATCGCCCGTTTGAGCGCAGCGAACGACGTCGCTCCAGAAGATGCCGAGAAATTCCTGCAGCACGCTGCACGATTCGTCTCCGAGTCGAGCGTGGCATCGCTGGTAAGGCAAGTGCGGCTGCGATTTGCAAACGACATCCCCCAGCAGGCGAAGCTTTTTCAGTCCGTCGAAGCGGGCCTGAATCAGCGTGGTCTCGCTGATTCAGGAGTTCTCAAGGAGTGGGCTGACGACTTAGCCAGTGTGCTGTTGGGAACGGAAGAGGGGAGTAGTGCCTGGCAGGTTGTGTCAGCAGGGAAGGGCGGCATTCCGTGGGTCATTCAACAACGGGCGGCGAAAGACGATGGTCGATCAATGAACGTCCTCTCCAGCCTTCCAGAGGGTGGTGAAGCGCTTACCAGTGTCGTGCAGTCACGACCATTCAGCATTCCCGGGAAAATGACCATTCAACTCTGCGGTCACGACGGCTATCCTGATAAACCGGCAAAGGGCGTCAACTATATCGTTCTGCGCGAAGTGCCCAATGGTGCAGAGATTGCCCGCGTTCCTGCCCCGCGTAGTGATGGTGTGGTGAGCCGCACTTTGGATCTTGCTGCGTATGCCGGGCGGAGCGGTCGTCTCGAAATCGTCGACGGCGATACAGCTGACGCCTATGCCTGGATTGGCTTCGCTGGCACTGAGCCTTCGGTTGTTCCATTGCCCACGGCAAGTCTGCGCGACGACGATGGGCGCTTGCAACAGGGGATCTCGCTGGTGCAGAGGTGGAAGTTGGAGTCAGCGATGCCAGCCGTGGCTCGGTTGGCCCGTGATTTGGCGCGTTCAAGTCAGCTGCGGGCCGCTGCCCTAGATGCCCTGTCCGGAGAGTTGGCCGTAGAGGTTTCGAGTGAAGTGTTGGGAGAACAAGGGGACGCGCCAGTGCTGGTGGCGTCAGCGATCCGTGCGTTCGCTACACATGCATCGCCAGACGCTGAGAGCGACCGGATCGGTAGTGCCCTTGCAGGTCTTCCGTCGCGCCTGCAGCGGCAGGTTGCGGCTGTGTTGGCAGAGCGCAAGGGCGAGTGGCTGCTTTCGTCAGTCGAGTCGCGGGTGGTGGGCTCTGCGGTGCTGGTAGATTCCGCGGTCCGGTCCGGGTTGGAAAAGTCAGCACCAAGTGAGTGGCAGAAACGCTATGCCGCATTGACCGCGAATGTCCCCAGTGATCTCGAACGCCTGCAAAAGCTGACCGCCGAGCGCCTTACTGCATTCAATGGAGATGGGAGAGACGCCGCATCGAGTCAGCGCGGCAGCGAAATCTTCGCGACGCAATGTGTTATTTGTCATCAGCTGGGGGGTAAAGGAAGTCTCGTCGGACCGCAGCTGGATGGTGTGGGCAAACGCGGAGCCGAGCGTCTGCTCGAAGACATCATCAATCCGAATCAAAATGTCGACCATGCCTTCCAACTTAGCTACATGACCCTGAAGAACGGGGAAACGAAAGCCGGATTATTCCGTCGCGAAGAAGGCGAGACCCTCGTCTTCGCAGATGCAGCAGGAGCAGAATTTGCCGTCGTAGCTGTAGAGGTCACCAAGCGCGAAGACACCGGCCTGTCTTTGATGCCTCCGATCTTCGGCGATGCCTTGACACCCGAGCAAATGTTCGACCTCACGGGCTTCCTGATGACACAGCCCTGAAGCTTTCGGCCTCGACATCTCCGCCAGTTTCAGAGCACCTGACTTCGACGGAATCTGTCATGATACCGTTTGGTAAACGAGCCGTAG
>JAQCER010000037.1 GCA_027618625.1 Verrucomicrobiota bacterium | reverse complement strand
CTCACCGACGACAAGGAGAATCTGACCAAGTGGACTTTTCCCAATGTGACGCTCGATGCTGGCGGGTATTTGCTGGTCTACGCGTCCGGACAGGACTTAACCGACCCTGCGGGTGATCTTCACACCAGCTTCCGATTGGAGGCAGACGGCGAGTACCTCGGGCTCGTCGCCCCCGATGGAACGACTGTGGTCAAGCAGTTCGGCGAAATGTATCCGCCCCAGCGGGACGGACTTTCCTACGGCACGGGATCGATTGGAACATCGACCAGGGAAACGATCATCGCTCCTGGTGCGACCGCCAACTGGCTGGTTCCAGTCAACGAGGTCGCAGACTGGAACACTCCCGAGTTCGATGATGGAGGATGGTCGACTGGAAAGACCGGCATCGGATTCGGATTCGACGAATTGACCGGCGATGGTGACGATGTCGAGACGGCGATGAAAGGCAACAACGCTTCGATTTACATCCGCGTGCCCTTCGAGATTCCGCAGCCGGAGGCGGTCATCGCGATGACAATGAAGCTGAAGTATGAGGATGGATTCGTGGGGTATCTGAACGGTGCCCAGATTGCAGATGATCAGGCACCGGCACCTGACGTTCTTGCGTTTAATTCCGCAGCGACCAGCTCGCGTTCCGATGCCCTGGCCGAGGAATACGTCCCCTTTGAGGTGCCCTTTTCGGAAAGCCTGGTTGCTGGCACGAACGTCCTGGCATTCCAGGCGATGAACTTGAGTGCGGGTGGTTCCGATCTCATTCTCCTCCCAGAGTTGACGGTCGAGTTTCGCGATCTGAACGCGCCTATTGCCGACGGCTACTTTGTTGAGCCCACTCCCGGCACACCCAATAGTGTGGGCAGCAGTGCCCCTCCGGAAGCAGTGGTTTTCTCAGTTCCAACGAAAACGTTTACGGATACCGTGACAGTAACTCTTTCTTCTACGACGGCCGGTGCGGTAATCCGCTATACTACCGATGGATCGGTGCCTGTGGAAGACATCAACGCCCCATCGGAAGTCTACTCAGGAGCGCTGACATTCAACGATACAGTGCAATTGCGCGCCCGTGCTTTCTTGCCCGGCTCGATTCCTGGCCCGACGCACAGTGAGGCTTATATTAAGCTGGGTGCGGATTATGCGAACTTCACGTCGAAGGTTCCCATCCTCATCCTCGACAATTTTGGTCGCGGCGCTCCCAGTTCCAATAAAATGTTTTACGCCCTGCTGTTCGAGACCAAGGGCCCGGATAATCTCGCTGATCTACGCAACATGCCAGACGTGGCCACTCGCGGAGTCGCCAAGACACGCGGCTCCAGTACAGGGGGCGATCCAAAGTTCAATCTGTCTTGGGAACTATGGGATGAGAATGATCAGGATACGAGCCTCTCACTTCTCGGCATGCCTGCTGACTCCGACTGGGTGCTCAACTCGCCTTACCATTTCGACCGCGCTATGATGCGTAACCCGTTCATGTATGAGATGAGTAACCAGGCCGGGCAGTGGGCACCTCGAAGTAAGATGGTCGAAGTCTTCGCCAACACTGACGGTGAGGAAGTCGACAATGAATCAGTCTCACGCTCTGACTACTTCGGTGTCTATGCATTGATGGAAAAAGTGTCACGCGGCCGCGATCGACTCGATGTTTCCGCTCTCGACCGCACTGACAATGAGGAGCCAGCGGTCACTGGCGGTTACATGTGGAAGGTGGACAGGCTCGATCCAGGTGACCGTGGCATCCGGGGGATCCGTGATGCCTCGAATGAAATCGGCTGGATCTATCCCAAAGAACAGGTGAACCGCGTGCGCGTAGTGACCAATGAACAAGAGGCCTATCTGGTCGGCTATTTCAATGAAATGGTAGTTGCTCTCAAAGCCGATGACTTCACCAATCCCACCACCGGCAAACACTACACGGAATACATGGATGTCCCCTCCTGGCTCAACGAGCACATCCTGCGCGGCCTCTCCAAGGATCCAGATGCGTTCCGCTTGAGCACGTATCTGAATAAACCGCGCGGCGGTAAAATTCACTATGGGCCGATCTGGGACTTCGACCGTACGATGGGATCCGAAGACGGTCGTGACCTCAATCCCATCGGCTGGGATGGCGGCAGCCAATGGTGGACGTATCCATGGTGGCGGGAAATCGTCTGGGAGCCCGGCAAGCGGCGAAACAAGGCGGGTGACCCGGATTTTATGCAGGCCTATGTCGACCGCTATCAGGAACTTCGTCAGACTGTGATGTCTGTCGCAAACATGCACGCTGTCGTCGATCGTATGGCGGCGGAGATCGGGGCGGAAGCTGCGGAGAGGAATTTCGCCCGCTGGACCGCAGTACGTCCCAATGGTGGTCGTTACGCCGGCGATGCGGGTCGCACTTGGGCCGGTGAAGTGGCGCATCTCAAAGGCTGGCTGCAGACCCGCGTCGAGTGGTGGGACGGCCTGTTCGCTGCCCGCCCCACCTTCAGCGCAGGTGGCGGAATCGTGGCCAGTGGCTTTCAGCTGACCATGGATGCAGCGGCTGGCCCGGTCTATTACACCTTGGACGTAAGCGATCCACGTAAGCCTGGCGGCGGCGTCTCGGAGTCGGCAATCCAGTTCCCTGGTGGTCGGGTGACATCAACTCTCATCGACGAAGCGGCCCCGGTCCGCTACCTCGTCCCGGCCGATGGGTCATTGGGCGCCACCTGGACGACCCCCAACTTTGACGATTCCTCATGGACCGTAGGCACTACGGGCCTGGGATTCGAAACAGCGGGAGGAACGCTGGAGGCCAAGATCACTTCCAACGTTAAAAACGTGATGCGCAATATCAACAGCTCCATTTACACAAGAATGGAGTTCAACGTCGACAATGATATAGCGAACGTCAACGAACTGATCGTAAAGATGCAGTACGACGACGGCTTTGTCGCATGGATCAATGGCGTTCAGGTGGCCAGTGGCAATGCGCCCGATCCGGCAGAGTGGAATTCGGCTGCGACCACGGGGAACAATGACGCCGATGCGATTGTGTACGAGGACTTCGACATTGCAAACTTCAAGGACATTCTGGTGAAGGGCCGGAATGTTCTGGCGGTTCAGGGAATGAACACCACCGCCGGTGGATCGGACATGCTCATCCAACCAGGATTGGCCGTGAATCAAATTGTCGTCTCCGAGCCACTTACGTTGAATGCCAGCGCCGTAGTCACCGCCCGAACATTCACCGATGAACTCTGGAGTTCGCCGAAGGTCGAGACCTATATCGTCGGCGGCACCGTTCCCGCATCTGCGGCGAATCTGGTGGTGTCAGAAGTCATGTATACACCGCCGGTGCCTAACGTCGAAGAAGACGCCAAGCGCTACAACGCGGAGGATTTCGAATTCGTGGAGCTTACCAACATCGGCTCCAGCGTGGTCGATCTGAGTGCAGTCAGCTTTTCTGCTGGTCTTACCTTCAGCTTCGCCAATTCCAAGGTGACGTTCCTCCTGCCCGGGCAGCGTGCAGTGGTCGTATCGAATCTTGAAGCCTTCACCATGCGCTACGGCACCACGTTGGCGCAACGGGTAGCCGGAGTATTTGCCGAAGAATCATCGCTGCGGGCGACAGGCGAACAAATCGCCATCACTGGCGCGGGCGGTGCAAAGATCAAAGACTTCGAATACGCCATTGTCGCCCCATGGCCCACCGCCACCGGCGATGAACACTTCAGTATCGTGTTGACCGATCCAGCGTCGAACACCGACCACACCATCGGTGGAAACTGGGCCAAGAGCACGGTTCCCGAAGGCACACCCGGGACTGGCGAAACCATCGGCACCAACAACCCGGATGCCGACAACGACGGCGACGGCCTCTCCGCATTCCTCGAGTTTGCGCTCGGTGGCAATGATGAAGATGCCAGTTCCGGCCAGGGCCTCATCGGCATCGGCGCGACTGACGGCCGCGCGGTGTTCACTTATCAAAAGAACCTCGCCGCGAACGACGTTCTCTTCACCCTGGAAACGACCACCGACCTGATCAACTGGAGTAACGCCGATGCCAGTTTCGAGCTTGTCAGCGAGACCGACAATGGCGACGGCACCGCGATCGTAAGCGTCCGCTGGAAGGGCGCCGCCGTTCCGAACGGTGAAGTCTACATCCGGCTCCGCGCGGCAGCAGCACAATAAATAAATAATATAATCGACAGGTAGCTGCGGCACTGCGCCGTAGACTCTGCCGTCACGCCTACGGTGCCGTCAATGCCCCGCCGTTATCGTTGGCAGAAAGCTTCTGCAAAAACGGCACTGCGGTGCGAGCCCATTCGACGGCGTTGGCATACGCACCGGCTCCTTTGCCGAAGCAACTGCGCAGCATCTCGGTGTCGATGATCCCGGGATTCAATGCTACTGCGGCAAGTCCGCGCGGCAGTTCTTGTGACAACGCTTGCGTCAATCCTTCAATCGCCCACTTGGTCGCGCAGTAGGGAGCGACATCCGGTGAGGTGGATCGTCCCCAGCCGGAGCTGAAATTCACGATCACGCCAGAACCGCGCTTGATCATCGGTGGCAGTAACTGCCTTATCATTGAATGGACACCCTTGATATTGATGTCGATCACCCGCGCGAACTCTTCCTCAGTCACCTCCCACAAAGCGGCGTTCGCATTGATGATGGCGGCATTGTTCAGCAGGAGGTCAGGAGCACCGACAGTCGCGAGGACTTCCCCGCAAAAGCCCGCCACGGTAGTCGGCTGTGAAACATCGCAGGTGGCGAACACATGCGGATCCGGCAAAGCGTGACGCATTTCGGCAATGGATTCCCCGCTGCGGCCGCAGCCGGCCACCGTCCATCCATCCGCAGCGAATCGCTCCGCCATCGCGCGGCCCAGTCCACGGGTGCAACCAGTGATAACGACAACTTTACTCATGGCGTCACTTTGATCAGATGATGAGTGATTCGTCACGCCTGTTCCTGCGATTCTGACGCGCGGACTTTGCAGGGAAGATTCGCCGTCTCAGGGGCGCATGAACTCAAGAGTGTCGAAATGAAGTGTCTGTCGAAATGAAGTTGTCGCCAAAAAGGCGGACAGGAAGGCCTTCAAGAAATGCCAGCAAGTTCCCGGCGCAGTGATTTACGAACGATAGAGCCCACGATCCTGACTTGGCAGGTGCAAAATTGTGGTGAATAGTCCGCCACCTTGTCACAAGAAATTAAGATAGGCCTGGCGGGCCTGGGTAACGTTGGCGCAGGGGTTTACAAAAACCTCCAGCGCAACGGCGACCTGCTCGCAGAACGTACGGGTGCACGCTTCGTCGTGCGCAAAATCGCGGTGCACGATACCGGAAAGGATCGCGGATTCTGCGTCCCTGCTGGCATGCTCACCACCGATTGGAACGATCTGGTCAACGATCCTGAGATCGATGTCATCGTCGAGTTGATCGGCGGCGTGGAGGAGGCATCGCGACTGGTGCGGGCTGCATTGACCGCGAAGAAAATGGTCATCACCGGTAACAAGGCACTGCTGGCTGAAGAAGGCCGCGAGCTGGTGGCCCTGGCGGAAAAGGAGGATGTGCCGCTCTATTTTGAAGCGGCTGTCGCTGGCGGAATCCCGATCATCAAAGTGGTGCGCGAGGCACTGGTGGGCAATCACATTCAATCGATCTACGGCATCATCAACGGCACCAGCAATTACATCCTCACGCGGATGGCTGATGCGGCGCTGGACTATTCAGTGGCGCTGAAGGAAGCGCAGGATCTGGGCTACGCTGAAGCGGATCCGGCACTGGATGTCAACGGCGGCGATGCGGCGCACAAGGCGATTATCCTCGCCTGGCTTTCGTATGGATTGTGGGTCAAGCCGGAAGAAGTATTTGTCGATGGCGTGGAGAACGTGTGCCGGGCCGATATCGAATACGCTCGAAGTCTTGGCTACGCGATCAAGTTGCTGGGCGTGATCCGCCTGGACGAATCGAACCGCGTGGAGATCCGGGTGCAGCCTTCGCTGGTTCCCAGCGATCACATCCTGGCTTCGGTCAATGGAGTGTTCAATGCGGTCGCGGTGCGTGGCGATGTGGTGGGCGAGACTCTCTACTACGGCAGCGGTGCCGGACAGGACGCCACTTCCAGCGCAGTGATCAGTGACCTGGCCGATGCTGCTGCGAATCTCGACAACGAGGCCGGCTGCCAGGGCTTCGCTCCTCATGGATTTTATGGCGAAGCGATGCCGGTCGACGAGACCGTTTCCGCCTACTACGTGCGCCTCCAAGTGCGCGATGTGCATGGCGTGATCGCCGAAATCGCACGGGTGATCGCGGATCACGCGATCGGGATTTCGTCGGTCGATCAGCCAAAGGCGCACGGTTCATCGGAGCTGGTTGACTTAATGTTAGTGACGCATCCTGCTGCCTTTGGCGCGATGCGGGCCGCCCTCGCCAGCATCGAGGCCCTCAGTTGCGTGGGTGCACCGCCGGTCATGATGCGGGTGGAGAACCTCGGAGCCTGAACCATTAAAGCCACCATGCCAGAAGCCTGCCAACCGACGACATTCGCCAACGACCACGGCGTCATCCAACGCTACCGCAAATATCTCCCGGTCACGGACAGCACCCCGATTGTATCCCTGAGCGAAGGCTCGACGCCACTGATCCACGCGCCGCGGCTGAGCGCACGCGTGGGCAACGGATGCACCGTCCTGATCAAATATGAAGGACTCAATCCAACCGGATCATTCAAGGATCGCGGCATGACGATGGCGATGTCGAAGGCACGCGAGAACGGCAGCAAAGCAGTGATTTGCGCCTCGACCGGCAACACCTCAGCGGCTGCGGCTGCCTATGCCACGCGCGGTGGAATGGATTGCGTCGTCTTGCTCCCAGCTGGAAAAATCTCGCAGGGCAAGCTCGCCCAGGCCTTCGTCTACGGGGCCAAAGTGGTGGCGATCGATGGCAACTTCGACCGCGCTCTGGAGCTGGTGCTCGAGATCGGTGAGATGGATGAATTCGAGATTGTGAACTCGATCAATCCCTACCGGATCGAGGGACAGAAGACGGCATCATTTGAAATCATCGACGACCTGGGCGATGCCCCACACATCCATGTATTGCCCGTCGGCAATGCCGGCAACATCACTGCTTACTGGAAAGGTTACCGCGAATACCACGCAGAAGGCAAAAGCACACGCATGCCGAAGATGGTGGGATTCCAGGCGGCCGGATCCGCGCCCATTTTCTACAACAAAGTCGTGACGGCCCCGGAGACCGTGGCTACCGCAATCCGCATCGGCAACCCAGCGAGCTGGGAAGCGGCGAATGAAGCACTGCATACCTCAGGTGGAAAAATTGACATCGTCACGGATGCCGAGATTCTCGAAGCACAGGCATGGCTCGCGGCGAACGAGGGCATTTTCGTTGAACCGGCCAGCGCAGCTTCCATTGCCGGATTGTTCAAGTGTTGTGGCAAAAATCCATGCAATGGCTGCCCGGTCAGGGTCATCGAACCAGAGAGCACCATCGTCTGCACCGTCACTGGTCACGGCTTGAAAGATATCGATACCGCCCTCAGTGCCAGGAGTTTCCGCACGATCGACGCCCCCGCAGTAAGTTCTGATATTCTCGGGAAACTCGGATATTGAGGGTGCTCCAAGGCTTAGTCCCAGAAGCTGGGAAACTGGGCTGTGCCCTTGACGCCCTTGACATCACGACTCGACATTTCCCGCCTTTTCGAGCCCGTGAGAAATGCGGGCCAGTCAGTGGCCAGTTGAACCCACCGCTCAGGGGTGGTAAGGCATGGGCATGAGTAGCGATTCCACCCCACAACCAGGTCTATCCCACATCGATCGATCCGGCGCGGCATCGATGGTTGACGTAGCCGACAAGCCGGTAACGCGACGGGAAGCGATCGCGACCGGCACGATCACCATGGCTCCGTCGACAGTGGCTCTGATCACCGAAAATGGTCTGCCGAAAGGAGACGTCCTGGCCGTGGCGCGAATCGCTGGCATTCAAGCGGCCAAACAGACACAGCACCTCATCCCGCTATGCCACCAGTTGCCCCTGAGCTTTGCCCGAGTAGAATTTGAGCTACAGCAATCCGCCGTCGTGATCACCGGCACCGTGCGCACCACCGCCCAGACCGGCGTGGAAATGGAGGCCCTGACTGCCGTGTCGGTCGCAGCATTGACCATCTACGACATGTGCAAGGCTGTCGACAAGGCCATGGAGATTTCCAACGTCCGGCTGCAGCAGAAGACGAAGGAATGAAGCGGCGTCCTGAACTGTCCGATAGCCCAATAAGGAAATAAGGAAGGGTGCGGCGGTTCGAATGCCCCTGCCGGATTGACCTCGACGCAAAAAAGCCGCCGCCCCGCAGGGGGCGACGGCTGATAAGTCATCAGTCAGGCAAAAAAACAATGGATCAATACTCGCGGTCGACTTTGACACCGGGTTCCGGGATGGGGTAGACGCCGTTTTCGTCGGGGAGCACTGGTGCTGGGCCGTCGGCTGTCATCTTGTCAGCATCCGGTGCGTAGGCAGTCTCGGACTCCATCATCTCCTTCAGGGTGACGGACTGGCCGGTGTGGGCAGCGAAACGTCCCAAACTTGACACCAAGCTGGCCATGACGCCCCGTTCGACTTCGTTGTACGGGGTGTCATCACGGATCGCGGTGACAAGGTCGTCCCACTCGGTTTGGTAAGGATCGGGTTCCGGTTGCGGAAACGCCCACACGAGGTCGTCCTGATGCTGGCGCTGGCCGGAGAAGATGCGCACCTTGCCCGGAGTATGACCAGCCGTGCTGACAATGGCCGAGCCCTTCGTGCCGTGAACGTAGCTGGCCTGCTTGTCCATGCATCCAAGCTTGGTGCGGCCATCGAAGAACAGAGTGGAGCCGTCGTCGAAAGTGTATTCGACCGCATAGGTGTCGAAGTTCTGGTCGATGAAATCGCCCCGATAGTGACGACCGCCGAGGGCCTGTGCTTTGACAGGCCATTTGTTTTTCATCCAGCACGTTTCGTCAATAAAGTGGATATAGAAGTCGCTGAACAATCCGCCACTGGCCCAGATGAAACTGTGAAAGCGGTTGATCTGAAACATCGTTTCCGAAATGTCGTCGGGCTTCTTTTTCGAGAAGCAAGAGGCGACCGGCCCGTGCATCCGGTAGCTGCGCATGTTGACGATGTCGCCGATCTCGCCGTTCTGAATGCGGTCGTGAAGTTCCATGCGACCGCGACAATGACGCACCATGAGGCCGACGCCGACTTTGAGGTTCTTCGCATCCGCCTGCTTGGCGAGCTCGATCATCTTCCGTGAGCTTGGGCCGTCTGCAGTGACTGGCTTCTCCATGAACACGTGCAGACCTTTCGCGATTGCGTAGGTGAAGTGTACCCAGCGGAAGGCAAGTGGGGTGGTAAAGATCGCAATGTCGCCTGGACGCAGGCAATCCATCGCTTCCTTGTAGGCTTCGAAACCGATGAAGCGGCGCTCCGGCGGGACGTCAAATTTCTCCTTCTGGTTGCCGAAGCGACGCTCGAGCGCGCTAAAGCTCTCGTCCTGTTTATTTTGAAAAACATCCGCCATTGCGACGAGCTTGGTGGGAGCCGCAGTCACTGATAGCGCCTGTGCGGCAGCACCGGTGCCGCGTCCGCCGCAGCCAATGAGGGCTACGTGAACAGCGCTGCGCTCCTGCCCGAAGACGTGCGGAATGCTGATGCCGGTCAATGCGCCAGCGGCACCTGCAGTTTTGAGAAACGATCGCCGTGACAGGTCGATGGTCTTGGAGGATTCTGTGTTGGATGTAGAGGTCGGTTTGTCTTTCATCAGCGGAGTTTTTAGTTACAGGTCGCGCACAACATCGGAGACCGAGCGTCGTTGGGTCCATGCTCAATACGAAACACCGTTAATGCATCGTGAGGGGAGCGCGGGCAATTGACAAGGTTGGTGTTGCCTTTGCCCATCGTCACTTGCTATCGGAAACGGGTGGGAAACCTGTCAAGCGTCACGCATCGTTAAGGAATGCGAAGCTTTCACGGATGGAGCCGATCATGTCTTCGTTGCCGCTTTCGTCTTCGATCGCCAGCACACCGTCATAGCCGATCTCCTGCAATGCCGCGAAATAGCGCTGCCATGGCACATCGCCCTGACCGCAGGTCGATCGCAGCGTGCGCGGGTTCCAGTCCTTGGCGTGGGTGTGAACGATGTAATCTTTGAGAATGTGCACACCGCGCACGGTGCCTTCTTCGGAACCAAAACGCAGCAGGTTGCAGGGATCGTAGTTGACCTTGAGCGCTGGACTGCCGATGCGCTCGAGGAATTCCAGCAATTCCTGCGGTGATTCCTGGCCGGTTTCCGGCGCAAAGATGGCGCCCACTTGTTCTGCGTGACGGGCAATCGCGCTGACCGATCGCAACAGTGCCTGGTAAGCCGGGGCAGCGGGATCGGCTGCCATTTTGCCAACATGCGTGGTCACGATCGGGGCTCCGAGTTCCACCGCTAGCGTGAGCACTGCCTTGGTCTTTTCGATCCGCGCATCCAGACCTTCCTCTTCTTCCAATCCGCCATACGTCTCCCGCCCCCGCAACTGCGCACAGAAACCGCTGAACGCGACACCCAACTCTGCCGGAAGCGCGGCCACTTCCCTTCGGACGGCAGGCGTCGCGAGATCAGGATCGAGGATGCATGGCGTGTATTCAACATCGACTGCCCACGGCTGCACCGAGGTGCACCCGATCGCCGCCACCGTTTCCATATGCTTTCGCAAGGTCGCCACGTCAGGCGTTGCTCCAAGCGTCCAGATCGCGCAGCCAATTCTTGATGGATTCATGTTAGTAGTTTTGTGTGCAGAGTTGGCAGTGTTGTAGCGATTCCGTTCCTGTTGTGCAACGGTGAAGACGGTGAAGAACCACGCTGGATATCTCTGGCACACGCGCTATGATTCCACTGTGCGCGGTATTCTGCTTCTCACCTGCCGATATCTTACGGCAAACAAATTGAAGACGGCGATCCTGCTCGTCTGCCTCACTGCGACGTTTTTTCTTCCCCTGGCACTCAAGTTTCTGATCGCCCGTTTTGAGGAGGATCTGCTGGCGCGCGGCAATTCCACGCCATTGATCGTGGGCGTCCGGGGCGATCGATTCGATCTTGTGCTCAAGTCGCTCTACTTCAATAGTGACTCGCCCGGCACGGTGAGCGCGAAGGAACTGGACGACCTGCAGGCGGAAGGGCGCGGGCTGGCGATTCCGATTCACGCAGACTTCAGTGCTCGCGATTTTCCGGTGGTCGGCACTTCGTTGGAATACTTTGATTTCCGCGGTCTGCGCGCTGTCGAAGGCTCGCTGCCGCTGCGGCTCGGCGATGCGGTGCTCGGGGCAAATGTCGCACGCGCCCTGCAACTCGGCGCCGGTGATTCCGTGCTCACCGATCAGGAGAGCCTCTACAATATCGCGGCGATCTATCCGTTGAAAATGCATGTCACCGGTGTGCTGGGCGAATGCGGGACTCCGGACGATGACGCCATTTTCACCGATACCAAAACCGCCTGGATCATCGCTGGCATCGGCCATGGACACACCGATGTTTCAGAACCCGGCAAAGAGGGGCTTCTGCTCGACAAGACCGATGATCTCGTCGTGGCCAGCGCAGCAGTGGTCGAGTACAACGAAATCACGGATGCCAACATCGCCTCCTTTCATTTTCATGCGGATCGCCAGCATTTGCCCCTGACGTCGGTCATCTACGTTCCGGATTCTCCGAAGTCGGCCACGATTTTGAAGGGGCGATTCAAGGTTTCCAAGACGCTGCAGATGCTCGAGCCGCGAGT
>JAQCER010000036.1 GCA_027618625.1 Verrucomicrobiota bacterium | reverse complement strand
GAAGTTGCTGGCCGAGGTCAGGGGCATTTTCGCCCACCACTGCTACAAGTGCCACTCGGCGGACAAGCAGAAGGGTGAGTTGCAACTGGACTCCAAGGAGGGCGTTTTTGCCGGTGGCGAAAATGGCAAGGTGATCGAGCCGGGAAACGCTGATGCGAGCGGCCTGCTGCACCGTGTCCTTTTGCCTGCGGATGACGATGACGCGATGCCGCCGGAAGGGAACCGCCTGGATGCGGCGCAGATTTCGTCATTGCGCGACTGGATCGCAAAGGGTGCTCCCTGGCCGGATGTCCAGGCGGGGACCTTCCGCAGGGCTCCTCTCACTCTAACAAAGCCACCAGTTCCGGAAGTGGACAAGAACATGGACAATCCGGTTGATGCGTTTGTTGATCGATACTTTGCTCACGAGGAATTCAAGTGGCCGGGAGCGGTGAGTGATGAATTGTTCCTGCGCCGGGTGTATCTGGATGTCATCGGATTGCTCCCGACATTCGGTGAGGTGTCGCGATTCCAGCGTGATAAGGATCCCGCCAAGCGTTCGCGGGTCGTGCGTGAGTTGCTGGATCGCAATACCGACTATGCGATGCACTGGATGACGTTCTGGAATGACGCGCTGCGCAATGACTACGCGGGCACCGGCTACATCGATGGCGGTCGCACGCAGATTTCGGCCTGGCTCTACCAGTCACTGGCGACGAACAAGCCGTTCGATCAGTTTACCCGCGAGTTGATCAGCCCTGCTGACGGAGCGGGTTCCGGTGGATTTATCAATGGCATCCAGTGGCGCGGCGCGGTCAATGCGAGCCAAGTGACGGAGATGCAGGCGGCGCAAAGTTTGTCTCAGGTGTTCCTGGGGTTGAATCTGAAGTGCGCTTCCTGTCACGACAGCTTTATCAACGACTGGAAGCTGGATGATGCCTATGGTCTGGCGAACGTTTTCGCGACCGAGCCGATGGAGATTCATCGCTGTGACCAGGCGACGGGCAGGATGGCCGAAACGCGATTCCTTTTTCCCGAGCTGGGAACGATTGCTGCGGATGCGCCGCGAGAGGAGCGGATGAAGCAACTGGCGGATCGCGTGGTTTCCAAAGAAAATGGCCGCCTGCCGCGAACGATCGTCAATCGTCTCTGGGCGCGGTTGCTCGGGCGCGGCCTGGTAGAGCCAGTCGACGAAATGGATCTGCTGCCCTGGGATAGCGAGCTGCTGGACTGGCTGGCATCGGATTTTGTTGAGCATGGCTACGACTTGAAGCACACGATGCATCGCATCCTGTCATCGCGCACCTATGGCTTGAATTCGGTGGCGATGGCGGATGCCAATGCTCTGACAGCGGAGGACTTCGCATTCAGAGGACCGGTGACGAAGCGCCTGGCGGCTGAGCAGTTCGCTGATGCAGTGAGCGAAAAGGTCAGCCCGTTGTTTGCGAATCCCGACTTTGTGCCGCCGGTTGGTGTGAATGTGACGGTGCCGGAGTTGCCGGAGACGTTGGATCGGGCGAAGTGGGTCTGGCTTGCAGGCGACAATGGCGCGACCGCTGCCGAGCCTGGAGTGGTCTATTTTCGCAAGACGATTCGCCCGTCGTTCGCACGGAAAGTGTTGAAGGCCGAGGCTTTCCTGACGGCTGACAACGCATTCGAGTTCTCTGTCAATGGCACGCTCATCGGTAGCGGTGACGACTGGAACAAACTGCATTACGTCGACTGCACGGACGCTGTAAAAAACCGGCAACTGGAAGTGGAAATCAAGGTGACGAACACGACGGATGCGAAGAGCCCAGCGGGATTGTTTGGAGTGGTGATCGTCACTTACACGAACTCTGAAGGGAAGGAAGAACGCCTGTTGGTGCCGACCTACGAGGCGTGGAAATCAGCGCGATCCGTCGACGATTCCGCCTATGAACTCAGCGTGACCACAGCGGAGGCAATCGAGAACTTGCCCAGCGAAGGGCGGATGCAGATTTGCGTGGCAGTCATCGACACGAATCTGCATCTCCGCATTTTCGATGCGAACGGAAAACGGGTGATCGACAAGGCGGAAGCCGAGCTGGTCGCTGGCAATGATCTGAAGAAACTGAAAGCGCTGCTTGTGGACAAGGCGGTTTCAACAACGTTCACACCCGAAGTGAAGCTCGATGTCATCGGCAAAGTGAAGTCCGTCACCGACTATGACGGATTCGAGAGGTCCGAGGAAGTTTCCGTGGCGGGCGATGGCCATGCGTGGAATGCGGTGACCGAGGCGGTGCCAATGAATACAGGATTCCCAGGAGGATTCGTCCGCGCAGTCGCAGTGCAGAACAATCCGTTTCTAACTGCGCTGGGGCGACCGGTGCGGGACACCGTTTCCACTGGAAGGATCAGTGAGGCAACCTTGCTGGAAGCGTTGGAAATCACCAATGGCGCATTTCTTACCGAGGCACTCAAGGCCGGTGCAAAGGCCGAGTGCGAGCGGTCGAACAACGGGACTCGGCTCATTGTACAGCGCATTTACCGCGAATTCCTCGGCCGTGCTTGCAGCGACAAGGAGCTGGCCGGGCTTGAGGCAAAACTTGGCGGCGCGAAGACGACGCCAGAGGCGGTGCAGGATTTCCTGTGGGCGATACTTGTTTCCCCGGAGTTCCAGATCATCTACTAAATTACTGTGCCGGAACTGAAAGCCGTCTACATCACCGCGGGTGCTGCCGGTATGTACTGCGGCAGCTGTCTGCGTGACAACACCCTGGTGCGCACGTTGCGTGCCAGGGGCTGCGATATCCAGCTGGTGCCGGTGTACACGCCGATTAAGACGGATGAGGAAAGTGTGAGTGTGGACCGTGTTTTTGTCGGCGGCATCAATACCTACCTGCAGCACAACATTCCGCTGCTGCGTTACCTGCCGGCAGTTTTCGATCGATGGCTGAACCGCCCCTCCGTCCTGCGTGCGCTGGCGGGTGGAAACGTCAAAATCAAAGCGGCCGAGCTGGGGGAGCTGACCGTTTCGATGATCGCGGGAGAAGATGGCGCGCAGAAGAAGGAGCTGCGTGAGCTGGTGGACTGGCTGAAGAAGGATGCGCGTCCAGACTTGATCAATCTCACAAATCTCTTGATTGCCGGGTTTATTCCGATGCTCAAGCGCGAACTCAACGTGCCCGTGGTGGTGACGCTGCAGGGTGATGATCTGTTTCTCGGCGAACTCGTCGAGCCCTATCAGTCGCAAGTGCTGAAGCGACTGCGAGAGCTGGCGCAGCAGGTGGATGCGTTCGTTGTGAACTCCCGGTTCTATGCAGAGAAGATGCAACAACTCCTGCAAGTGCCTGCGGAAAGATTTCATGTGGTTCCGTTAGGGATTGATTGCAGCGGATTTCCTGAACCCACAACAGCAGGGGAGCGGGCAAATTTGGAACCGGCGCCGGTCGTAGGATATTTCGCGAGGATCTCACCGGAAAAAGGTTTCGGTATAGTGACGGATGCGTTCATCGAGCTGCGAAAGCTGCCCGGAATGGATCAGTGCCGTCTCAAGGTCGGCGGCTGGCTTGGCGCTGCTGACCGGGACTTCTTTGCCGAGTGCACATCGCGACTGGAGCTGGCGGGAGCACTGCCGTTCTTCGAGCACATCGGTGCACCGGATCGCGCTGGAAAATTGGACTTCCTCCGTTCCGTAGACGTGCTCTGTGTGCCGACGATCTACGAGGAGCCGAAAGGCATCTTTGCTCTGGAGGCGCTGGCATCCGGAAAACCTGTGGTGCTGCCACGGCATGGGGCATTTGTTGAATTGTTAGAGCGCACAGGCGGAGGCGTGCTGGTAGAACCAAGGGACGCGCTGGCAACGGCATCGGCCCTCGCCGAGTTGCTCGCAGATCCAGCGCGCTGCGTCGCGCTGGGAGCGGCTGGCAGGGCAGGAGTGCTCGCGAACGCAACTGCGGAAATCATGGCCGACGCCACGCTTCGGGTGTACGAGAAAATTCTCAAGGAAAGATAGAAGCCCCGGATCATCTCTCTTCCTAGAGATCCCGGGCTTCGATTCCTACCCACTGCTTGGTTGCAATTACCAAGGGGCCACCACTCGTTACCCTTTACTACGGATTTTTTTGCGATTCGTTACACTGTTTCGCAAAGAAATTTCGTAGAGCAGTGGATGATACCCTGAAAGGCCCCGGAGCCTGAAGTCTAATCCCTTGGACCAAAGGCAGATAGGGCGATCAAAAGGGACCCTGCGAGCAGAACAAGAAAAGCGTGCGTTTCTTCAAGTGATCACTGAACGCCCTCGTTCTGAATTTTCTGAATTCACTGAACCGGCTCGACGAACTGCGCTTCGAATTCAATTTCCTCCTTGGTACCGGCCTCAGCGGCGCGATTCCACCGCGTCGTTTGCCACGAGAACGCGTAACTTTCCTTTTTTCCAAGGTCGAACCAGTTGGCGATGATTTTGCCCGGGCCGCCCTTTTGTTCGTAGAGGTAGCGCTGCAGGAAGTTCTGTGAAGCCTCCGCCCCGCGTCCGGGAAGCGCACAGTCGCTGACCCGATAGAAAATGCCTGAGTCAATGTCGTACAGCCACAGGATCTCAGGAATGACACTGCCCGCAGCTTGCGAAGCACTGGACTGACGGGTGGCAAACACGGCACCCGAATCACTGGACCAGCTGAGTTGCTCGAACCGTTCGGTCTTTGATCCGCGCTCGCCGTCTTCTTCGAGATAGTGCAGGCGGGTTAGGTAACGCGGCTTGTTGAGCAGGCTGCCCTGCTCCGTGAAAACGGTCGCGCTACGACGGGCTGCTCCTCGATCGTATAGGGTCAAGGTGACATCGCCGCGAAAACTGAGGAACTGCTGTATGCACGGATACTCAATGTAGTTGCGCACCTCGATCACCACCGCCGCAGCTGTGGCCAGCGTCAGGCAGATGAAGAAGAAAAATGGGAAATGGCTACCACCGCTTCTTCGCCTGGCTCGGGCCTTGAGTCGGGATTTCTTTGCCGGTGGCTTACGGGACGCTGCGCGCTTCGCAGCTTTGCGCGCGGGTGCCTTTATCTTTGAAGTTTTCTTGGTCGCTCGGGGCATGACTGACTGCTGCTGTCCGCTTTCGCCGTGCAGCCTACACCGGAACTGGGAATTTTGGAACCTGCCAATTGCCAATTGCCCTCGCCTAATGCGAGATTGGGAGAATTTTGGCGAATGTGAAATGTCGCGCTGCATAATCCTTTGACGCGCGCCACTGGCGGACGTTTGATGGCGTGCTCGTGTCTGAATCTACCCATGATCGCCTGTTAGTGGCGCTGCAGAATTTTCGCCCTGGCAGAATTCTGCAGATGGGTGGCCTTGATCACGTGAGGACGGGGATCTCCTCCTACGAGAAGAGTGAAGTGCAGTGGGGCGGCTGGCTGGGCAATGAAACCGTTAGTCTCATGGTCGCAAAGACCAAGCTGAAGGTCACACTCGATGGAAAAGGCGCCGTCGTGTGCATGTGTGGTCTCTGTGGTCCGAACAAATGCTGGCACTCGGTGGCAGGGATGGCGACGGTGGCCCATGCGCTACGAGGCAAGATGGGGCTGTCGAGTTACAGATTCCCGGAAAATGCGTTTGAACACATTCGCAGTGCCTTGTTCGAAGGGCCAGAGCAGCCGGCCGAAACAGCAGCTGGGAAAAAGCCCCTGCAGCCGACGGAGAAGCCCGCGCTGCCTCCAATCCGGATTGTGCAGGATGGCAACGGTGCGCTGGACGCCGTTCTCCTGATGCCCAGGTTATCGCTCTCGCTCCGTGGATCCGGCTCATTCTCCAGTCCGGCGGCAATCAGGCAACTCCCGCGTGCAATCCGAGATTTGTTCGAAGTGCCGATGATCGTCGGGAAAGAACTGGAGGAACTGCTGTTCGATTTTATCGTCGAGAATCTCGGCAAGTTTCCGGTCGTTATCGACAAGCTGGAGGGTGATGAAACAGTGACCGCTATTGACAAAGTGATTACGGATCCGTTGGCAGGCCTGTTGCTGTTGCGTCGCCACGCCGACACCCACAGTGTGGAGGTGACGTTCGCCGTCGCACCCTTTGAAGAGGGAGATGACGACACTGTCTCTATATCACAAAGCGAGCTGATGACCGAGTTCTGCCGACTCGGTGAATCGCTGGTATACTTTCCAGACAAGAGAGCGATCGCCAGAGCGGTCTATGACAATATCTGGGAAACGCAGCGGCACGGGGACGTCGATCCATTTGTTCGAGGCAAGCTCTTCCAGCACTACCACCGGGCAAAAGAGCGTCGACCATTTAAGCTTGTTGAACGCCTTCATAAGCCGATAGAGGAGCACAACACTGCGCCGTTTTCCTTAGACGAAGGAACCATCGGCGCAATGTTCGCGCTTTACTATGATGGTGATTCGCGAGAGCCATTCATCCCGGTTCCGCAACCAACACCCGTCAAACTGGTGGCACAGGTGGATGCGAAATCTGGAACGGTGAAGCTCCGAGCCATGGTCGGTGAAAGGGGGGATGCAAACCCAACATTCGACAGAGTCTGCGAGCGACTCGACTATCTGGATGAGTCTGCTGGTTCACCTTATGCGAGGCAGTCATCCATTCATACCCAGTTCCGCATCACCGTCGGCCTGTGCCTCCTCTCTCGTGACGCCGATGAACGGATCGCTAACGTGAACGCTTTTCTGGATCTCGTCGATTCCGACAAACGCCTCGCCCGCTCGCGCTATCGCTACGAAAGGCTGCTCGAAGAGCTCCTGCTGGATCTGGAAGTGCGATCCGGGGGCATCGCGGTCGCCACGGTGCCGGACAAAAAGAGCCCGCAGCAGCAGCAAGTCACCGCCCCCGCCCCCTGGGTAAATCTAGATCCAGCGCTGCCCGTCCTGAATGCGCTCGCAGCCTGCTACAAACACCTGCCAGACTTTCACCCGGCGATCGTCGATGAACCAAGCGCCGACAGCAGCATGACCGAGCTGATCGTTGCCAGGGATGAATGGAAGCGCGGACTGGCCGCCTTCAGCAGTGAATGCAAACAACTGGGCATCGAGCTGACGGTGGATGGCAAGCAAGTGGAGACCGTGTCCCTCAACTTTCAAGTCCGCGCCGAGCCAGTCGTTTCAGCTCCACGGGATGACGGGACGGCGATGCAGGAGATGCGGTCGATGGAAAGCGATCGCATCGACTGGTTCGCGTTGCATCCCAAGATCCTTTGCGACCAGGTCGACGTCCCCCCGGAGCAGTGGGCCATGATCGCGCAGGGAGGCTCGTTCGAAACAGCTGGCCTGGACGGTGTCATTCGCGTGGTCGATCCCGAATCACTCGAACGCTTCGCACTTTTCCTCCGCGCCGGAGCCGGAGCTGGAGCCGGTGCTGGTGGCGGTGGGAAAAAGTCAAAGGCGGAAGATGCGGCGGTGACCGTCCCCAGATTGCAGATCCTCGACTGGATGCAGCTGAAGAACAAGGGCATCGAGATCATCCTGCCGCCCGAAGATGCAGCGATCATCGATTCCCTTTTGTCAGGAACGCCGGGCAATCCCGCCGACATGCCAGCAACGATCCAGGCGACACTGCGGCCTTACCAGCTTGCCGGCTATCGCTGGATGGCGTTCCTCTACCAGCACCGCTTCGGCGCTGTCCTGGCCGATGACATGGGGCTCGGCAAAACCTTGCAGACCATCACACTGCTCGCCGGGCTCGAGGCCGGACTGGTCGGCCGCAGATCGAAGGAAAAGGTGCCACACCTCGCCGTGCTGCCGCCATCGCTCGTGTTCAACTGGCGGTCCGAAATCGAGCGCTTCCTGCCCGGACTGACGATTTACGAATACACCGGCGGCAAACGTTCGCTGGAAGCATTGCGAAAAGCCGACGTCGTCCTGACAACCTACGAACTCGCGCGCCGCGACATCGAGCAACTGGAGAAACAACGGTTTGACGTCATCATTTTTGACGAAGCCCAGGCAGCGAAAAACATCGCCGCTGAGCGCTCGAAAGCGATTCGTCGGCTCAACGGGCGCTTCCGGCTTTGTCTCACGGGAACGCCATTGGAGAACCACGTCGGCGAATACTTTGCCATCCTCGACCTCGCATTGCCCGGCTTGCTCGGTGACGGCGACGATGCAAAGAAAGCACTGCGGGCCAACACCGACACCGGCAACGAACGCCACCTGCGCCGGGCTCAGCCGTTCGTGCTCCGCAGGACAAAGGAGAACGTGCTCAAAGACCTTCCGCCAAAAGTGGAGAGCGACATCTATCTCGACCTCGACCGCACGCAGAAAGAGTTCTACCTGCGCACCGTGGCGGAGGTCCGGGCAGAAGTAGCCGAAGCCTTTGCCCACAAACCAAAGCAGCAGGCAGGCATCGTCGCCTTGTCCGCCCTCATGCGCCTGCGGCAGATCTGTGTTGCCCCAGGAGTCATCGATCCAGCCATCGAAAGCGGCTCCGCACCCAAGCTCGACCACCTCGTCGAGCAACTGCAGGAACTCGCTCAAGAAGATCACGCCGCCCTGGTGTTTTCACAGTTCACCCGCGTGCTCGACCTCATTGAGCCACTTCTCAAGACCGCCAAAATCGCCTTCGTCCGGCTCGACGGAAAGACCCCGCAGAAATCGCGCAAGAAGATCGTCGACAAGTTCCAGGCCGACGACGGCCCCACCGTCTTCCTCATTTCCCTCAAAGCCGGCGGCGCGGGCCTCAACCTGACCCGCGCCTCCTACGTCTTCCATCTCGACCCCTGGTGGAACCCCGCCGTCGAACGCCAGGCCTCCGACCGCGCTCACCGCATCGGCCAGACCAACACCGTCTTCATCAACCGCATCCTCATGCGTGATACCATCGAAGAAAAAATGATGATCCTCAAAACCCGCAAACAGGAACTCTACGACGAAATCATGGGCACCGCCGAAGCCGAAGGCGAACGCGTCCAGTCCCGCAAAGCACCGATGATCACCCAGGAAGATATAGGGTTTTTGTTAGGTGAGTGAGTAAGTCGAAGGCGCCCGGAGTGGAATGATCAAATCCAGCTTCGGGCTACAAATTTCCTTCTCAAGCGCCTTCTTTCCAGTTCATATCGGCGCATGTCGAAAGCTTCAGATTCGGGATCCATTCAAGTCAGCTACAGCAGCCACTTTCCGGACCTGCTGGAGACGCTGAAGCAGATAAATCGACCGGGCGACTACTTTTCCACCGGCGCGGAGGAAACGCCCATGCCCAGGATTCAGGTGAAGAATGGCGAGCCGTTGTCATTTCCAGTGCCTGCCGCTCAGGCCAAGCAGTTGATCGCTGCCGCCGGTGAAAAGGCTCCCTATGGCCGTGGTGCTGATACGCTTGTTGACGAATCGATTCGCAAAGTCTGGCAGGTGGCACCGGAATGTGTGGCCATCACGGGCACTGGCTGGTCGCGCACGCTGGACACGATCGTCAGGACGGTCGCGCAGGATCTCGGTTGCGAGCAAGGCTGCGTTGAAGTCGAATTCTACAAGCTGCTGGTCTATGAAAAAGGCGGCTTTTTCACTGCACATCGCGATTCCGAAAAGACTGGCGGCATGTTCGGGACGCTGATCGTCGTGTTGCCTTCCGCGCACGAAGGTGGCCAACTCACCATTCGTCACGCCGGGCGGGAGACCACGCTCGATATGAGTGCCACTGCGCCATCGGAAGTTCGCTTCGCCGCCTTCTACGCCGACTGCGAGCATGAGGTCGCGCCCATTTCCAAAGGCTACCGCATCTGTCTGGTCTACAATCTCGTGCGAACCGCACCTGCGAAGCCAAAGAAAGGCGCAACCGTATCCACCACTGTCGACTGGTCAGTGCCCGATCAACGTCCAGCAGTGATCGCCGTTGCCCAACACCTTCACCATTGGAGGCAGCAGTATGGCAAAGGGGGAACGCCACGGAAGATCGTCTACCTGCTGGAGCATCACTACACCGCAGCTGGATTATCGTTCGCCAGCCTGAAGAATGGCGACAGCGCTCTTGAAAGTGTTTTGCGGGATGCTGCGCGTGCTGCGGGTTGTGCTCTTCATCTGGGAATTGTTCACATCCACGAGAGCGGTTGGGCGGAGTACGCGGGCGATGGCGGCAGATGGAATAAGCTCGAAGATGATTTCGTAGCAGGCGGAGTGTGTGACGCGGATGAAACCATATCCGACTGGGTGGACACGGAGAATGAGCCCGTCAGCTTTGGTGCGATGCCGCTTGAGGCCAACGAACTGCTGCCGCCCGGCGCATTGGATGACGAGGATCCGGATGAGATTCACTTTTCTGAAGCCACTGGCAACGCTGGCGTCGACTTCGAGCGCACCTATCTCCGGGCCGCATTTGTCCTTTGGCCGGAGGAAAACTCCGACAGCATTTGCCTTTCTGTGGGACTCGAAGCAGGCGTCGGCCGTCTTGAAGCTCTCGCCTATGGTGATGCCGAGGCGTTCGCGAGATTCGCAAGAGTGCTCTGCAGCCACTGGAAGACAGACTCTTTCGCCCCTTCAAAAGTGACCATTGCCGAGCCCATTGAATTGATTACGGCGCATGGTGACCCAATCTTGCTGGCAGAGTGCCTGCGGGAATTGGTGCCCTGTCATTACAAAGGGGAACACAATTCGGCGATCGCTGAGGCCATCGTGAGTCTCAACGACGATGACGCTGCGAAAATTCTCAGCACGATCATGAAATCTTCTGCGAAGCAGCTGAGCGCATCCTGCATCGATCTGTGGAATCAGGTAGCCACCCGCACCAACGATTCGCGGGAGTCTCTTTCCGCAGGTGCAGCGGCCCTGATTGATGTCCTACCGACGGCGAACATGCAAAGTGGGTGGTCGGCAGTTGAGGCCGCGAAAGCACGCTGGGCCAAGCTGAAGCCAGAAAAAGTCAACGCTCTCAAATTCGAAGTGTGCACGGATTTCCTGACGTTACTCGTGAAGCATTGCAGCCAGGAACTATGCACAAAAGCAGTCGCCGCAATCGTCTCAAACAAGAACGTATTTGCTGCCGATACCATTCTCGCCCCGAGTCTGGCCGCGCTTGCACAGAACGGAATTGCATTCCCGCAAGATCTGATTGCGCCACTCTGGCAGCATGCCGCCCGCGTCATCGCCCGGCGCAGCTCGAAACCTCCCGCACCGCCCAGAGACTGGCAGCAACCCGCCACCTGGCAGTGTAGTTGCGGGGACTGTTCCTCTCTTCGTTTCTTCGCCGTAAGTCCCAACGACCACATCCTGCGCATGCCACTGACAAAGGAGCGCCGCATGCACATTCACCGCATCATCGATGACAACGGGCTCGACATGACCCACGTCACCGAGCGCAAGGGCAGGCCGCAAACACTTGTCTGCACCAAGACTCACGCCGCCTATGAAAAGAAATGCGTCCGCCACGCCGCTGATGTGAAAGTGATGCAGGAACTCGCCAGGATTGGCCAGCAACTGCCCGGCGATGAGAATAGGGAGATTCTAACAAAGCTACAAAGTGCGATTGCCAGCATTGGACCGTTATCCGATTAGAGACCTCGCGGCACCTTGAGCAGGATGCTCGTGCCGTTGACGAGCGCGGCAGCGAGCAGAGTGCCTGCGGGATTGAATTCAACCGACTGCGGGCTTGAGGGAAGATCGAAGCGATGGATCTCGCGACCGGTTTCCGGGTCCCACAGGCGCACGGTTTTGTCGCGTTGTCGTCGGAAGCGGAAGCGAGGCGTTACCCGTCGGGGTTCCCAACGTTCTTGCTCGCGCCCGTAGTGTAAGAAAGAACCCGTTCCTGGGTTGCAGGCACCGTGAATCCGGTGACGTGACGCGCTCAACGATCACTCGGAGGAATTCGTCGTTGAATTTGCTCTCGGACAGGGGTGTGACCGCTGCCTGATGTGATGATTTTGAGAGGCCAGGAGGGGTTTGTTCGAAAGCCGAGCCCAACGGGCTCTATCATCACAGCCCAGGGCAACG
>JAQCER010000035.1 GCA_027618625.1 Verrucomicrobiota bacterium | reverse complement strand
ATTCTTCATCAGTTCAAATAACTCATACCTACTGGATGTCAAGCTATTGGAATATATTTATTGACCGCATTAATAGGAAGAGAATGCTGGCTCAAAATGGCTCCATGTTGCCCTATCGCTGCAGTACGCTGCTGGCGCCTGTCTCGCTTCCGGCCTCGATTGCGCAGCAGCCATGTTTTGCCTCAAACGCGATTTCTTACCTGTGGAAGATCTTTGAGACATGGAGTCGCCCTTTCGATGTTCGCGTAAGCGTTGCCGAACATCAGAATGGCTGCAAAATCGTGGCTGCTCCACAGGTCTTTGAGGAAATGGTATTTGATTCCCTGATCAACTCCGCGCAAACGGTCGAGGCAGAATTCACGGTCGGAGAAGATGCGGATATACACGGGTTTTTCCTTTGGTTGTCGCTTCAATGTGCCCCTGAGGCGAAACGTCTCGACACCCTGAATACGGAAACCAATTGGTTTCCCGTGTTCTTCCCCATATGGCCACAGTCTACCAGCGTGCAGATGGGAGATCGAATTGAGGTCACCTGCAACCGCTCATTGTCCGACGATGGGATTCATCCCGACTATGAGATTAGTGGCAGCATCCTGCCCCGCAATGGCTCAGTCAGGACGTTCGCCTGGGAGTCATTTCATCATGCGCAGTCGTTCCGTTGCAACGGTTTCTACCGGGCTCTTTTTGGATGCTGATCGGATGATCGAATTTTGATCTATCCCACGGGGCTGCTGATCATGTAGGATGTCCCTCCTTTCATCCTCTATTTTGCAGTCACCCATGAAAATCAGCTCGCTTCGATTTCCCCTCTTTATCGGCATGGTTTCGGTCGCGCTTTGTTCGTTGCTCCGTGCGGATGTCGTCATCAATGAAATCCACTACGAGCCCAGCGATGACGATGGCGCGGTAGAATTTGTCGAATTGTTCAACTCCGGTGCCGAGAGTGTCGACCTTTCGGGCTGGATACTGGCGAATGCGATCGAATACGCTTTCCCGGCTGGAACTGTGCTGGATGCCGGTGGGTTTCTGGTCGTCGCTGAAGATCCCGCCGCGCTGAAAGCCGCTTTCGGAGTTGCGGCACTCGGGCCTTGGACGGGGCAGGTCGTGCGCGTCGATGTTCAGGGGAACATCATTGAGCAGCGTCGCGGCCGACTGAGCAACGATGGCGAGCAGGTTGTGCTGGCAGACGCAGCAGGAAAGCAGATCGATAGCGTTGACTACAAAGTGCGCTTTCCGTGGCCGATCGGATCTGGAGGTGATGGGGGATCGATGGAGCTGATCAATGCCTCGCTGGACAACACCCTTGGCAGCTCATGGCGGACCGCACTTGCTCCAGGCCTGCTGCCAGAGGCAACGCTACTGCCGCAGGGAAGTTCATGGAAAATTCGGCGGGGTGACAGCGACGCCTCAAGCCCGATCGATGCATGGCGTGGCGAGGGCTTCGCCGAAGATGGTACCTGGTTCGCGGGGCTGAGCCCGATCGGGTTTGGCGATGTCACCGATGTGGAGTTTAGAACCACGCTCGACAATATGCAGAACGTGCACACCGGTGTTTTTGCCCGCACTACTTTCCAAGTTGCGCCAGGCGCGGTGCCATCGCGGTTGCTGGTGCGGATGCAGATTGACGATGGGCTCATCGTTTGGATCAATGGTGAGGAAGTCTCGAGGTTTAAGGTCGACGGAGATCCGACATTTGAATCGACGGCCTCTGGATCTTCCACCGAAGGCAAATGGGAGGAAGCGATCGTGGAAGGGGTGGGAGCATACGTGAAGGAAGGGACGAATACCGTCGCCGTTCAGGCATTCAATTCAACGCTCGGCGGCAGTGACTTTGGCTTTGATCTGGAGATCATCCGTCCTGCGCCTGAGGCGGAACCGGTGGCGCAGCCTACTCCGGGCAGGGTGAATTCCGTGTTTGCAGAGAACGCAGCGCCGAACATTCGGCAGATCGAGCATACTCCACAGATGCCAAAAGCGGGCGAAGCGGCCGTGATCACTGCGAAGGTTACTGACCCCGACGGCGTGGCATCGGTAAAGCTGGTTTACCAACTGGTTGAGCCTGGTAAGTACCTTTCCGCTTCTATCCCACTTTCCAGCGCTGACCTGAAAAGACTCCGCCCGACGGCACCGGCCGTTCTTCAGGCCAATCCGGAATTCGAAAATCCGGCAAACTGGCAGACGCTCGAAATGAAAGACGACGGCGCGGGCAAAGACGCGCTGGCTTCGGACTCCATCTACACCATCGAAATGCCCGCCTTTAAGCATCGCGAACTCGTGCGTTATCGCATCCTGGTCAAAGACAGCCTCGGCGCAAGTGTCCGCGCTCCCTTTGCCGACGATCCATCTTTGAACTTCGCTTACTTCGTCTACAACGGCGTTCCGGACTTCGTCGCACAAGAATCGGTTTCGAACAACGATGGCCCGCACACCTATCCGGCCGAGGAATTGACGAAGCTTCCCGTTTATCACGTGGTCACCCGAAACCAAGACTGGCGGCAGTGCATGGCCTACACCGGCGCGGATCAGCTCGCCAAGGCCAGTGAAGGAGCGCTGACTTATAACTGGGATGGCGCGTTCATCTACGATGGTATCGTCTACGATCACATCAAGTACCGCCTGCGTGGAGCAAATGGACGGCATCAGGGCGCTGGCAAGCGATCGATGAAGTTTAAGTTCAATCGCGGCAGCCTGCTTGAGGCAAAGGATCAAAATGGCAAACCGTATGCGCAGACTTGGCGGGTGCTGGAAACGGCAAAGATGTTCGGCAACCAGGGTGAGCCCAGCTTCGGCCTGGTCGAGTCGCTGAATCCGTTTCTCTTCCGTCTGGTCGGCGTGCCCGCTCCGATGACCCATTGGTATCACTTCCGTCTGGTCGATGGCGAGCAGGAGCAGGTGGATCAACACAACGGCGACTTTCAGGGCTACTTCCTCGCTCAGGAACGCTACGACTCGCGCTTTCTGGATCAGCATAACATGAAGAGCGGCAACATCTATAAGCTGGCGGATACGGTCAGTGACTCGCTCCGGCTCCGGCGTTACCTTGCCGACGGGGCGATCGCCAATGGATCCGATCACCGTCTGACCAAAAGTGATTTCGCGAAAAAGCAAACTGAGGAATGGCTGCGTAACCACGCGAACATGGACATCTGGTACCGCTGGTCGGCGGTCAAGGAAGCTGTGCGCCACTACGATTGGCCCTCACCCAGCGACAAGAACATGGCTTGGTATTTTGAGCCGCCGTTCACTGCGGAGAACGATTTTCGAGGCAAACTCTGGCTTTTGCCCTATGACTATGACGATACCTGGGGGCCAGCCTGGAACAGTGGAATCGAGACGATTAAAGATGGCATCAGCAAAGCGGGATCAGCCGCTAGCGCAGATATCAAGAAAGAGGAGAAGAACTTTGTCAGGGCCTTCCGGGATCTCATCTGGCAGCCGGATCAACTCAGTGTTCTCATCGAATCGCATCATCAGATCGTTAAGGGGATCGATCCCGCCAACACCGACCGATGGGACGGCGCACCAGCTGCGGAAGGACGCGAGGCTTGGGGCCGCAAGAATCTGGCTTTCAAGGCCGCGAATATGCTGGACTACGCGTTCAAAGGCGGCAGCTGGAACGGCGGCAGTGTTCCGAATGGCGGTCGCGCGGTGTATCTCGATACTTATTCCCGTGATACGGACATTCCTGAAATGCCGACGCTCACCTATGTTGGCGAAAGCGATTATCCGCTGGACGGCTTGAAGTTCGAATCCAGCCCCTTTGCTGACCCAGATGGTGCCAACAGTTTCGGTGCGGTGGAATATCGCCTGGCGGAGATCACGCCCGTTGGTGGCGGCGAGCAGATGTTTGTCGAAGCCGGATCAACTTGGAGCTACCTCGACGATGGTTCAGATCAGGGCACGGCATGGGCTGCGCCGGAATTTGAAGACGGTGGCTGGAAATCGGGTACCGCACCACTTGGCTACGGCGACGGCGACGAGGCGACGATTGTCGGATTTGGAGAGGATTCGAGCAATAAGTTCATCACGACTTACTTCCGGTTGGGATTCGAATTGTCAGATGTCGAGAGCTTCGAAAAATTCACCATCGGCGTGCAGCGGGACGATGGCGTGGTAATCTACATCAATGGCGAGCGCGTGGTCAGCGATAACGTGCCCGCAGATGTCGACTACCTGACTCTGGCGTCGGCACGAACCAGTGACGAAGATAGATTCTTTGAGCATGTCATCGGGCCGAATGCGTTCAGGAGCGGAGTCAACATTATAGCGGTTGAGCTTCACCAAGCAGCCCCAGGTGATAGCGATACCAGTTTTGATTTTACCTTGAAGGGGAAGAAGAAACTCATCCGTGCGGACACGACCGACGTGAAGCTGGAATGGAATGCTGACTGGGAGTCGGGCCCGTTGGACACGTTCACCGCCCAGCAGGCGATCCCGAGCAATATCGTCAAACCCGGCCTGACCTACCGCGCTCGCGTGCGCCACAGGGACAATACCGACCGCTGGAGTCATTGGTCAGCTCCCGTCGAATTCGTCGCTTCGGGCCCTGACATGACGCCCTGGCAGGAAGGTCTGGTCATTTCCGAAATCATGTACAATCCAGCGCCAGCGACAGACGCCGAGATCGCCAGAGGTTACGTCACTTCTGATTTCGAGTTTATCGAAATCCTCAATCGCGGAGCAGTCGTGCTCGACCTTGCGAGCATCCGATTCACCAAGGGGATTGACTTTGACTTCTCAAATGGAAGCGTCGCCAGCATCGAGCCTGGCAAGGTGACGCTCATCGTGCGCAATCGGGCGGCGTTCGAATTCCGTTACGGCGCTGGCCTCCCGGTCGCTGGCACTTGGGGCGACAGCCAATTGTCCAACAGTGGCGAGCGCTTGAAGTTGTCGTTCGGCGCTGGCCTTGGCCTCCGTGACTTCGACTACAATGACAAAGCGCCCTGGCCGGAGGCTGCAGACGGTGACGGATTCTCGCTCGTGTTGAAAAATCCCGCCAGCAATCCCGATCATAGTGATGGCAACAACTGGATCGCCAGTGCAACAATCAATGGTGATCCCGGCATCGCTGACATGGAGATCAGCAGCCCCGGCGTTACCAATCGTGTGACTCCAGACATTCAGACACTGACAGTGAACGGAGTCACAGGCGAATATCTGACGATATCCTACCTGCAGGGATCTGACAAAACCTATACCGCAGAGATGTCACGCGATCTTGTTTCCTGGGAAACCCTCAACACAACTCCCGTCACCGCAACGGAAAATGCAGACGGTTCGAAAACGATCGTCCTGAGCGCACCGACCCCCATCACCTCTGAGCGCTTCCTTTACCTGCGCGTGCGCTGGGTACCGTAGTCGCAACCCGAGCTGCTTTGGTGAACAGGATTATTGTGCCGGATTGGTGGTCTCCTCCTCAGGCTTGTCGCGGAGGACCGGATCGTAGAGTGCCTCATAGGTTTCCTGTCGGATGCGGAATGGCTCGGAGACGTTGTCCAGGGAGCCGTAGTAAAACTCGGTGCGGCGGTCGGGAGATTTGGGATCGGTTGAGACGAAGAGCAAGACGCGAGTCACCACCTTGGCTTCGTCGCCGTCATAGGTTTTTCCGACCAGGCGAATCTCCAGGGTGTGGGTCTTCAGGTTTTCCAGCGGAGTGAAATCTGGGCACCAATCGTCAGCATAGAACACAGAGAGTCGCTGGCGAAGTGTCTCCAGCGCTTCTTTATTGACTAAGTTGGTCACGTCTTCACCGCTGCGTTTGGCGCTCCATTCGGAAGTGCCTGTATTGTAGGTGAACTCAACTGGCGGCTCTTGCTTTCGCGAAACGATGATTCCCTGCACCGCGCTTTGACTGAAGTTGAGCAGATTGCGATCTTTCCACTTGATAGGTGCATGAGGCAGGAGCCCGATCACCGTGGTGCTGATCTGGTAGACGAATGGCTCGTGGGCATATTTCGAATACATGCGCCCGTCTTCCCCCTGGCCGATGAGCAGTGTCGTGGTGTTTTCAGGCGAAGTCGCTGTGGGGCTGCCTTTGGCGCGATGCTCCACCGAACTGAAGTCGACTCTGGCATAAGGTTCCACAAGTCCGTATTTTTCAAGGTTCTCCCCAGTGTCGCTGGCAAAACTGATGATCACACTGCTGTTGAGACCATCCACAAAATTCAGCAAGCTCTTCTTATCCGCAAGCTCGGCAAACTGGCGGTCGCGGGTCATGTACCAAGCCTTGCCGTAGAGCCAGACAGGCAAATCTGGCATGCCTTTTTTGCGGACAATGATGGTGGTGAGCGTTGTGGGGTTGATGCGTCCCAACAGTCGGGAGCGCAACTCCTGCCAGAGTGGTGTCACTTGGTCGCGCGCAGCGAAAACCTTGCGCAGTTCATCATCGACCAGAAATGAGCCTGTGCGGTCAGACGTTCGAGAAATGGCTAATGGAGAATCACTCTTAGTCGGCGGTTCAAGGGTGACGGTGGTAACGCCACTGATGGT
This sequence comes from Verrucomicrobiota bacterium, assembly GCA_027618625.1. Classification (GTDB taxonomy): domain Bacteria; phylum Verrucomicrobiota; class Verrucomicrobiia; order Verrucomicrobiales; family DEV007; genus JAGROY01. The sequence continues at coordinate 5,382 of JAQCER010000035.1, read as the reverse complement.
GCGCAGCGTGACGACCACAGCATCGCCCCCGGGCCCTGGTTTCACATCGGTTTCGTCAGGCAAAATAGTTTCGATACGGGTTTTGAGGAAGCGTCCCAGCATTTTGTTGATCAGCTCGCTGTCAGCCTGGGTGCTTAGGGGCTTCGTCAACAACCACGCTGCATCCGGTGAAGGATCAACACGTTGCAATTCAATTTCCGTGGCCGAGCCCTGTTGGATGGACATCCCGACGATGTCAGTCAACACATGCCGTGTGAGATAGGTGTCGCGAAAGGCATCTACCGGTTGCGTCAGGATAGGGCGTGTTCCGGTCGCAGCCACGTAAACGTCCTGCCGCTCACTGTCACCGATGACCCGGCAGTAAACGGTGCCGTCCCATGGTGCTGAGTTTCCAATCACAGTGGAGCCGAGTGTGGTGTCACCCGATGCAAATGTGACCTGGATCGCGTTGGAGGCATCCAGTCCCAAATCAACGACCTTGACCTCGCCATTGGCGATTTCCTCCCCGGGAATCTTGCGTGTGATCTCGAATTCCGACGCCAACTTGAGAATGGAAGTGACTGCTCCCTGATCGGCCCGATCTTCCAGCGGCGCAGTCAAGTGCCAGCGACCGTCTGCACGTCGGGCGAGCACGATGGAATCTGCAGAGCGCTTGATGGTGATGGTGTCCACCTTCGTCTGGTCAATGGTTAGTAACAGGTGTGCTGACATCTGGCGCTCGGTAGTGCCCTGGTCAAAGCGCTCGACGAACCAGATGTAGGCACCGATCGCCGCCGCGATAGCAAGTAATGTTAGAGTAGTCCGGGCTCGCACTTCAGGATAAGATCTGTGAGTTTATGGGGGGATAAAGCTCATGCGCGCCGCATGCTCCAGACGAACAGTCCAAAACACACGACCGAGAGGGGCAGGGCGAGAATGATGATTTGAAAAATGCGCTCACTCTGGGCGTTGGAAATTTCGAGGCGGAACCACTGCTTCTGCTTGGGGGAGATACCGACCAGTTCGTCGCGATTGAGCATCCAGTTGATCGCTGATGTGCCGAGGTCATAGGACGCCGTGTCCCACGGTGGATCAAGCATGGTTGAGTTACCCAGCACCACCATGCGCGAGCTGTTGACCCGCAATTTTTCATCCTGCATGACGCCCATCTCTGCGTAAACCCCAGTGACTGGACCACGGCGCGAGTCGGCTTTCTGGTCGAACACTGGAGGATCCTGCAGGAAGTCGGTCTCGCCCCAGAAACGTCGATCGTCGGATTGCAACAGTTCCTCAACGACGATGCCGCGGCCTTTCAGTTCTTCCTCGCCCAAATGATCGATCTCGATGCTTTGAGTCTGTCCGCGGAACTTCACATTGCGCCCCCACAGCAACTGGTCAGTGACCCGGGAATTCAGAGTGATGACACTGGTCACTTCCCAGCCGACAAAGGGGCTCGGGCCAGAAATGATTTCCAGCACACGGTCGTTGCGAACGATTATTCCATATTCCTTCAGCAAGGCGTGGAGTTTAGGAGTGTGAAATTCCGGGTTCAAAAGAACGAGCATCGCCCCACGCTTCGTTTCCCAGTAGTCGCGCACACGGCGGACTTCGTCGTCGGTGAGGTCATCCTTTATATTGACGAACACGAGGACGTCCGTGTTTTTAAAGTCGGCGTTGGGATCGCTGATATCGATGGTCTGCACTTCAGCATTTTCCTTGCGGGCAAACTCGACCATAAAGTCCATGGCAGTCCCGCCTTTACCGCCAAGGTTGAGGCCGCCTTTCCCCGTAACGAGTTTAAGAACGCGTCGTCGTCCCTCGCCCACTGCCAGCAGTGCCGAAGTGAGCGCTGATTCGCCAGTGAATGCAGAGGTGCGCCCGGTGCTCGGGTCCAGAGTGACGAAGGCGTCTTCATCGATAAATTTTGTCCGCGGTTTGCCATCGGCACCTTCCACTTCGATCAGGATGCCGTCCTTCCGATTCGCGAATTGCAACTGGTACTGCTCCTTGATGCTCTCCAGGCGGTTGGGTTCACGCGCGGGATCGACAATCTCGATTTTCAGTTTTTTTCCGGAGTAGCGCTTGTATTCCTCTACTAGATCGTGAACGTCTGTAGTCAGCTGAGTGCCACGGGTGAACAGTACGATCATCCGCACCCGCTTCTCCATCGATTCAAGGAACGCGATCGTGCGCTCGGACAAAGTATGGCTCTCGCCGATCGTCAGGTCCCAGCGTTTGTAAGTGCGCCAGCTCAGGTAGTTGACTACTCCAAACAGGAAAATTCCGAGCACCACCTGAATGATCACGTTTACCCCAATGGAGAAACGGGCGATCGATTTTGCGGGAGTAGTAGGAGCTTCGAGTTCGGGTTCGGGCATAGCAGAGGGAGTGAGAGCAGTGTTAGGTTTTCCAGCGGCGGAAATCGAGCACCTGATGGGTCAGTGAGAGCACCAGTGCAGTGAAGCTGACGTAGTAAATGATCGGGCGGGTATCGATCAGGCCGGATGCGAAGCTTTTGATGTGCTGGATCGAGGCAAAGTAGCTGGTGAGTTCCGCGAACTGCTGGTTGTTCTGGCCTGACAGGTAAAGCATGAACGCTCCCAACAGGAAGTGGAGAAGTATCATCGAAAATGACAGAATCGCAGCCACGATCTGGTTCTTGGTGAGCGATGATGCAAAGCATCCGATAGCGATATTGAACAGCCCCATTGTGAGGACGATGGTGTAACTGCCGATGAGCTGCCCGGTGGGGATCTCCGTCATTCCTCGCGTGATCCACTGGAAGACGCAAAAATTGAGCAGGCTCGGCAGCCACAAGACGCAGTAAAAGATCACGGTTGCCACGTACTTGGAAAAGATCATCTCCGTAGTGCGCACAGGAGCGGTGAGAAGTGTCTCGATGGTGCCCAGCTTCTGTTCCTCTGAGAACAGACGCATCGTAATGAGCGGGAATATGGTGAAGTAGGAAAGGTAGAACCAAGGTGAATTAAACGTCCAAGTCACCAGGCTGCCTTCGCTGGGGGCCGTCTGTAGAATGCGGACGGACGCGTAGAATGCCACGCCATTGAAGAGCATGACCAGCGCCAGCACGACGTACGCGATGGGCGACAGAAAGAAGGAACGGAGTTCTTTTGCAAGAAGGATTCGGAAGGTGCGCATCGCTAGTCTGGTCTCAATCGATCAACGTTCTGGCTTTCTCATACCTGTTCCGCCTGGGTGACTTCCACGAACACGTCTTCCAACGTAGCATTGTGTCGGGCCAGCTCCCGTAGTGGCCAATGGTTTGCGGCAGCCATATTGTAAAGTTCCTCGCGGACATCGCAAGTCGCCTCTACTCGCAACGTAAAGCGACACCAACCGTCCTCGCTGACGCTGTCTTTCGCCACTTTTCGCACGCCCACGACCTTCTTCATCTTTTCAGTGGCTGCTGCTGGATCTGTCTTCACTTCCAGCGAGACGGTTCCAGCCGTGCGCAGACGGTTGACCAGATTCTGGGGCGTATCGGATGCCCTCAGCTTGCCCTCACTGATGATGATTACCCGGTCGCAAGTGGCCTCGACTTCGGGCAGGATATGCGTGGAAATGAGAATGGTGTGATCCCGGCCAAGTTCCTTCACCAGTTCGCGCACCTGGCGAATCTGGTTTGGGTCGAGCCCGTTGGTCGGCTCATCGAGGATGAGTAACTGTGGTGCGTGCACCAGCGTATCTGCCAGGCCTACCCGTTGACGGTAGCCTTTCGACAGACTACTGATCATTTTCTTGCGCACATCGGTCACGCCGCAGCGGTCCATTACTTTGCCGATTCGCTCGCGCATGTCTTTGCCGCTGAGTCCTTTAAGTTTGGCACGAAAGTAAAGATACTCCTTCACCCGCATGTCCTCGTAAAGCGGCACATTCTCCGGCATGTAGCCGATCTGCTTGCGGGCTTTGAGTGAATCCCGGAATACATCAAATCCTGCGATGCTCACCGTGCCCGACGAAGGGGGCAGGTAGCTCGTCAGCATGCGCAAGGTAGTCGTCTTGCCGGCACCGTTTGGCCCCAAAAACCCCACGATCTCTCCCTGGCCGACTTGAAAGGAAATGTTGTCGACCGCGGTGCGACCCACGTAGCGTTTTGTCAGGTTCTTGACGTCTATCATACTGCTGATGATTCCGCTTAGGCGTCGACTCCGTCGCTGGAAACGACAGGGTCAGTGCGGACGGTGTTTGTAACCCCGGTTGTCGCGATTGACAAGACGGCATGTCGCGAACTAACGCTCCAGATGCGGATCCCTTAGAAATGTGTTCCGAAATCCCTTGGTTATTTCACTTTCCGAACTTTTTCGCGAGATCCGCCAACTGATCGGGGGCTGCGGCACCCTCGGCATCGCGAATCGCTTGATACTGAAGCTCTACCAGCTCTTTTACACCCTTTTTGCTTAACGCCAGCATCGCGGACATCTGCGTTTCAGAAAAAGTTGCCTCTTCACCAGAGCTTTGAATTTCAACAAATTCCAGAGCTTCAGTCATCACAAAATTGGCATCTACAGTGGCGTCCCGATCTTCCACATAGCAGAGATCGAGGATCGCCTCGTTGCGGTAAACTCCGGCACTGACGGCGGCTACCATCTTTTTCAATGGGGATGCCTTCAATGTGCGTGAGGCCAGTAACTTGTTGAAGGCAATAGCGCAGGCCACACAGGCACCGGTGATCGATGCGGTGCGCGTCCCACCATCTGCCTGCAATACGTCACAATCGATCCAGACCGTCCGTTGGCCAAGTAACTTGAGATCCACGACAGCGCGCATCGCTCGACCGATCAGTCTCTGAATTTCAGAGCTACGACCGTCGATTCGGCCGCGCGACGAATCCCGCTGTTTCCTCTGTAGCGTTGAATAGGGCAACATCGAATACTCAGCGGTAAGCCAGCCACCCTGTACCTGCTGCTGCTTCATCCAGTGCGGCACGCCATCCTCCACCATCGCTGCGCAGATGACTTGGGTGGCACCGAAAGACACCAGCACTGAACCCGATGCATGGGGTGCTATGTTCGGGACAAAAGTGATTTTTCGTAGTGCGTCCGGAGCGCGTCCGTCATCTCTGCTCATAAATCCACTGCTAGGCCCGGAGTCCCGTCCTGAACAGCAAAAATCAGGAAAGTTTGGACTCAGCTCGATTTCTTATTCGTGTTACTCTGGAAACTTTTCCGTTGAAACTCTGAGGCTCAGTATTTCAGACGGCCCAGGTAGCGGACGTGGTCTGCGACTGCTTCTTGCCACGAGCGAGGTGTCACGCCCGTAAGTTGGGAAAAATGACTGGTGTCGAGAGCGGAATAGAGCGGCCGGGCAGCGGTGAGCCCGGGGAGATCTGCGAGTTTAAGCGGATCGACCTGCACCGTTTTTTGCTGCAAGCCCAATTCCACG
>JAQCER010000034.1 GCA_027618625.1 Verrucomicrobiota bacterium | reverse complement strand
AGTCACCCGGCCCATTGTTCTACACTCAGGAGCGCAGCGGATTGCAGGGAAATCCTTTCAAGATCTGGAAGTTCCGTTCACTGCACGCGGCCCCTCACGACGAATCGAAGCAGGTGTGCAAAGAAGATTCGCGGGTGTTTCCCGGCGGCAAGTGGATGCGCAAGTTCTGCATCGATGAGCTTCCCCAGTTCTGGAATGTCCTCGTTGGCGACATGAGTCTCGTCGGGCCTCGCCCCCACTTGCTGGCACACGACGATATCTTCGCCCGCGTGATGGGCAACTACAAAATCCGCACGTTCGTAAAGCCCGGCATCACCGGGCTGGCGCAAGTCAGTGGCTTCCGTGGCGAAACTCAGCGGGACGGACAAATCATCGACCGCGTGCGCTGCGACATTTCCTATCTGGAAAACTGGAGCCTCGGCATGGATTTACGCATCCTCTTTCTGACTGCATTTCAGGTCATATTCCCGCCAAAGAGCGCGTATTAATTCATCGAAACCATCGGGCGCCAGCGGCTCAGTGCATGTTCTCATCGACCGAACTTATGGCAGGTGGCGACGATGCGCTCGATGCCCTCCGAGCGGAGCTGGTTTTGTTATTTCAATGTGCTGGCCGGCGTCGATCAAGAGAATGTCTTCGGAGGTCTTTCAAAGCGTCAGGCACTTTATTTACTACTGCTCGATCGCTGGATCGGAGTGGCGTCGTCTTCTCTCCTATCGAGACCGTGCCTGTGCAGCTCAGGGAAAGGCTGGGCTGCCGCGTTCGACCCGATGGACGCGAGTTCGGCTGAAACTGCTGCAATAGGGTGCGCCGCTCGGTTTCAGAATCCTGCCAGATCGATTCATCCTTCATTCCGAAGCCTGCGTTTAGCCTACCGACAGGGGAATTCGGGCCGATTCGTCCAGCAAAGCAGGCGACCGCAGGCAAGGCGACGCACTGATTGTTCAATATTTTTGCAGAAAGCGTCCAGATCCCGTTGACCATATTGCAAGAGGCAGTTATCTTGTCTGGATCTTGAACTCTCCTCGGTGAACGATACTGCCCGCATTCTTGTTGCCCAATACAATGGGGTCGCTTGGCTTCGAATAGAAGGGCGCGGCTCATTTCAAAATGCGTGTGAATTGAGGAAGTATGCAGACGAGCGACTGGCAAAGGGTGATCGGGTGATCCTGATCGACTTGGAGGAATGCTACTACATGGATTCAACATTTATGGGCACGCTTACCGGCATCGCCTGCAGGATGGAAGCGGATGGAGCTGCCGCCGGGCGCACGCTTGAGATTGTGAATCCGAGCGACCGAGCGCGGGAGTTGCTGGAAAATCTGGGGCTGGACGAGATTTTGAGTATCCACCATGGGAGTGATCAAGTGAACGGGATGGATTGGGCGTGTGTGCGAGGGGTGATGGCGGAGCAGTTGTTTCCGGAAACTTTCGATGATGCAGGTGAGATGAAACGATCTAGGGCCGAGTGCATGCTGGAAGCACACAAGGCACTGGCTGCGACGAGCAGCCAGAACGATGTTCGATTCCGCGACGTGATTGGTCTGGTGGAGCGAGAGTTGGAGAAAGCGCACCCTTGATCCTGTCGACACCAGCGCTTCGATCGATGAGGCACCGGGAAGTTCGGTGCAAAGGGCAAATCCTTCCGCCTTGTAGTAGCCAAAGGGCGGGCTGCCGATGAATCCAGAATTTCTAGGAATTCTGGCGCTGGCAGTGCTGGTTACGATTTGGCTGATCATGTGGCAGCGTCGCGGTGGCCAACTGGAGAGGCTGGCAAAGAAGCAGAAAGAATTCGAAGGCGAGGAATCACGCCTGTTCGATTATCTTCACGAACTGGGCAAATTGCTCTACGAAGACCAGCCAGTTCCGAAAATCCAGAAACGGATCATCGATGGAATGCGTAAGGTCGTCTCTGCAAACCGTGGTGGCTGTCTCTACGTCATCGATAAGCCAGGAAAGCTGATTCCGGCCTACTGTTCGAGAAAGTGCGTTCCGCTGATTCCTTTAACCGAAGAACTGGTCGGCCAACACGCCGTGAACGCAAAGGCGGTAAGCAGTCACATCAAGCTCCACGCTATTCCGGATGACGAGGGCATGCTGGGGAGGCGGATGGCCGCGCGCGAGTTTGCGCTCGTGTCGCAGATCACTTCCGAGCCAGAGCTGCGCGACCATCCGTTTTTGATCGCCGATCAGCAGGATGTCGGGGCAATGATTGCGCCGCTCTATTATGGTGACAAACCTCTGGGGGTGATGGCGGTGATGGGAGATGGCGTGGACGGCGGTTTCTCTGCGCATGATTTTGATGTCTTCAAGTCTGCCGCCGAGCAGTCAGCCTTCGCCCTGGGGAGCGCGCTAGTGAATCAGGAGGTCCTCGCCAAAAGGCGCATTGAGGACGAACTCAAATCCGCCCGCGAAATTCAGAAAGTCCTGCTGCCACACAGGCCTCCCACCTTTGCTGGTTGGAAGTTTGCCGGAACCAATGTTCCTGCCAGTGTCGTCAGCGGCGACTACTACGACTACATCCATGTCGATCCAGAACATCTTGGTGTCGTCATTGCGGATGTGTCAGGAAAGGGGATTCCCGCCTCGCTGGTCATGGCCACCTGCCGGGCGCTCGTGCGTATGACGGCGATCGGCGAGATTTCTCCGGCCGAGACATTGAAAAAAGTCAACCGCTTCATCTTTGGCGATATGCACGAAGACATGTTCATCAGCATGGCCTACTGTATCGTGATGAATGATGGTCAGTTCGTTCTCGCGCGGGCAGGGCACGATCCGCCGTTGTTATTTCGGAAAAAAACTGGGCTGGTCGATCGCCTCAAGCCAGGTGGGCTTGCCGTCGGGATCGACAAGGGCGCTGTCTTTGATCGGGTCTCAAAAGAGCTGACAGGTCAGATGGAGACCGGTGACTGTCTGTTGCTCTACACTGATGGAGCTACCGATGCCATGGATTCCAACGGTGCTGGAGAGTTTTCACTCGATCAGCTGGAAAAGAGTTTTGCCACTGCCGCCGCTGCTGCTGCTGAACTCAGTGCGCCGAGGGGTGTTCTGAAAGCACTCACCTCTGAGCTGAAGAAATTCGTCGGCAGCCACGATCAGATGGATGACATAACCCTCATCGCAATTCAGAAGCAGTGAACCGCGATAGTGCGACTACCAGCCTATGGGGATGGTCGTGGGCATGAGAGTTCGTCAAGTGCTGGTGGTTGCGGGCGTCGTGATCATTGCTGCACTGAGTGCCGTCGTGGTACAGGAAGCAATCAAAGAAGAGGAGAGCGTTCTTCCTGTTCGTGATCCCACCGTGCCAGTTCAGGTCGAGGCACGCGGAATCGACCGAGCCTGGCAATTCTCCTACCCTGGCGCGGACGGCATTCTTGGTACGGGTGACGACATCGTCAGTGCTGGCGAGTTGAGGCTGCCGGAAGGAGCCGCTGTGCAAATTCAGCTCCGCAGCGCCGACTATATTTACGTTTTTTCATGTCCCGGCCTGCAGTTAAAGGAAATCGCCGTCCCGGATCTGGAATTTGCACTCAACTTTGGCACGGATCGCGCTGCCCACTATGAGCTTGCGATGGATGCGATGTGCGGTTTTCGATTGCCGCCAGGCAAGACGATGGGCACACTCAGAATCGTTTCCGAAAGCGATTTCCAAGTTTGGCTGGAAGGAGTCGCACGATTGCGCTAAAAAACTCGGCCCAGTTTGCTTTTCACAGTATTCGATATGAAAAACACGCCCTCAACTTTGAGCCTGCCTGCTTGTGTCTTTGGTGGTCCCTTCGCTGCTCTCACTATGCTTGCTGCTCTGAGTATCCTTGGATCATGCAGCAAGGAATCTGAAGCTCCAATGGCTGAAGAAGCGGTGTCCACTCCCGCCCTGGCTCAGGACGCGGAAATCAAGGATCGGGATCATCCACGGGTGCTTGGCTTTACCCCGGCCTTCGCGCTCACGGATCAGGACGGTATGCCCTTTTCATCAGATCGTCTGGTCGGAAAGCCCTGGGTAGCCAACTTCATGTTTACCCGTTGTCCGACGACGTGCCCACTTCAGACGGCCCTGCTCAGGCGCTTGCAGGATCGGATCAAGGAACAGCAAAACGTGACCGACACTCACGTTGTAAGTTTTTCTGTCGACCCAGGCAATGACTCCCCTGAAGTCTTGAAAAAATATGCCGATCAGGCCGGTGCGGATGGTCAAATGTGGAAATTTCTTACCGGCACGGTCGAAGAGATTCGCAACACTATCAGTCGCGAAGGATTCAAACTTGCAGTGGAAATCGATGATGAGGATCCCGATGCTATCCAGCACAGTTCGATGTTCGTTCTCGTGGATTCCTACCAGCGAGTGAGGGGGCTCTATCAATCAGAAAGCCCACAGGTGATCAATGAATTGATGGCGGATCTCGCAGCCCTGCGGGCTGAAGCCGTCCATGTTCCCGCAGACGTGGCCGATCCAGAGTGGATGAAGACACGGGCAATCGAGCAAAAGGAATCCGCACAGTCGATCCGTGCGTTCCACGATTTTACGTTCTCTGATCAGCGCGAAGCCAGCGGTATCCGGTTCATGCACAAGATCGTCGATGATTCGGGCAAGCGCTTCAAGGGGGTTCACTATGATCACGGATCGGGAATGGTGGTGGCGGATGTCGATGGCGATGAGCGACTCGACGTCTACTTCGTCAATCAGGTCGGCGGCAACGAACTCTGGCGCAATCTTGGCGGTGGCAAATTCGAGAACATCACAGAGAGTGCTGGCGTTTTTGTCAGTGACCGTATCTGTGTTTCCGCAGCATTTGCCGACGTTGACAATGACGGCGATCCCGATCTGTTCGTGACTGCAGTAAGAAAGGGCAATCTGCTGTTCGAGAATCTCGGCGGCGGAAAATTTCGCAATGTCACCGCCGGCTCCGGCCTTGGGCACAAGGGGCACTCGTCAGGTGCCGTGTTCTTTGATTACGATCGCGACGGCCTCGTCGATCTGTTTGTCGCCAACGTCGGAAAATACACCACAGACGAAACGACCATGGTCACGATGGAGAGCATTCGCGGTGAAGCAGAAACCGGCGATCAGTATAATGTAGGTTTTAATGATGCCTTTGGCGGGCACTTGAAGCCAGAGCGCAATGAGGCCAGCAAGCTCTACCGCAATCTGGGCGAGCGGAAATTTGAAGACGTGACGACCGCGACGGGCCTGATCGACGAAAGTTGGACGGGCGATGCAACGCCGGTTGACATCAACTCGGATGGCTGGACGGATCTCTACTTGCTCAGCATGCAGGGCGACGATCAAGTGTTCTTCAATCGCGACGGCAAGAAATTCGAGCGGGCGGCCCGCGAATTTTTCCCAAAGACGCCTTGGGGATCGATGGGCATCAAGGCATTCGATTTCGAGAATGACGGCGATCTGGACATCTACGTTACAGACATGCACTCCGACATGAGCCAGCACATCGGGCCTGAGAAGGAGAAGGAAAAATCTGCGATGCAATGGACGTCCTCGTTTTTGAAAACGGATGGCAGCAGCATCTTTGGCAATGCCTTCTTCCTTCAGGGAGAGGGAGGAAAATTTGAAGAAGTCTCCGAGCTGGTGAATGCGGAAAACTACTGGCCGTGGGGGCTGAGTGTTGATGACTTGAACGGGGATGGGTTCGACGACGCTTTTGTTACTTCAAGCATGAACTTCCCCTTGCGCTACGGCGTGAATTCGTTGCTACTCAACGAGGGTGGCGAGCGATTTCGGGATGCTGAATTTATCCTCGGGGTCGAACCTCGGGTGGGCGGATTGGCAGTGCCATGGTTCGAGCTTGATCTACTGGGGGCCGACAAGGAAACCCCTGTGCTGGAGACAATCGAGAATGCTGGTGCCGATCCAAAAACCTTTCCGGAGCGAATCGTCGTCTGGGGAGCGATGGGCAGTCGCTCGTCAGCGATCTTCGACTTGGACGACGACGGCGACCTCGACATTGTCACCAACGAGTTCAACCATTACCCGATGGTGCTGATCAGTAATCTCTCCGAGAAGAAGCCGGATCTCGCTTATCTCAAAGTGAAACTTGTGGGAACAAAGTCGAATCGCAGTGCGCTGGGAGCAGTCGTCCGGATCCAGTCAGGCGAGCTCAAATGGATGAAGGTAAAGGACGGCCAGTCCGGCCATCTTTCCCATAGCGATTTCCCGCTCTACTTCGGACTTGGTTCCGCAAAGCAGATTGACCAACTGGAAGTGACGTGGCCATCCGGAACCAAACAGGTGATGAAGGCGCCCATCGCACTGAATCAGATGCTTACCATTGAGGAGAGTGAGTAGGGATGGCGGCGCGCACTCTCATAGCATCGATCGCCATGCTCGTGGCTTTGATTGCTTTAGCTGGCTGCGGTGATCATCAGGCAGATTCGGTAGCCCAACAACAAGCAGCACCGGAGCTATCGTCGGCACCTGTGGTTGTGGTTGGTGTTGAGGAAACCGGCGACTTCCATGTTCGCCCCGGCGAGGATATCCAGGCGACTCTGGAGCAGGCTGCAAAGAGCCCAAATCGCAAGCGCATCATCGTCCACGAAGGAACCTATCGCCCGCAGCAGCCAGCGCAGGCGATGATCTGGCTGAACGCCCGGCACGATGGCATCACCCTCGAAGCAGAGGGCGAAGTGATCCTGACTGCCGCCAATCCCGATGTCGCGGACAAGTCGACGCCGAGTTTCCCGGCGATCGTTAATCACGTCGTTTACTTCGGCGATGGCATCAGTCGCAAAACGGTCTTGCGCGGGTTCAAGATCACGGGCGCCAACGGATTTCTTACAGACAAGGATGAGCCGGTGAACATTCAGCCTGAGATTGAGGGAGACAACCTCAATCGGGCCAAGTTCTTCTACACCGATGGCGGTGGCATCAAGATTTTCGGGCGATCCTACCCAATTATCGAGAATGTTGAAGTCTACGATAACTTCACCAGTCCGTGCGGCGCAGGAGTGTCCGTCGAGCATCGAGGTCACACCGATGGTTCGCGACTGCAGTCGGCGCTGCTGCGCAACTGCATCTTCCGCAACAACCGCTGCCCGATCAGCGGTGCTGCAGTCGATCTCCTGCACGGGAGCTCGGCAGAAATCGCTAACTGCCTGTTCGTCGGCAATTTATCCAATGGCACCATGGATGAGAGAGCCGAAACCCCCGGGAAATGGAAGGCCCCCAACGGCTCTGGAGCACTTACACTGTTCCCAGGATCCCATTTGCTGGTGCGCCGCTGCACCTTCACAGGCAATCGCAACGCCGTCGATGATTCGAACCACGGGAACATCTACGAAGACTCAATCTTCTGGATGAACAATGCGCCAGGTGGCTGGCCGCTTGGGTCACGCTACGAATTGGATCTCGCCGGTGGCAACGGAGTGGACGGATGCTTCATCGGAGGCGAAATCAACGATGTCGGAAACACGGTGGATGCCGAAGACAATGTGATCGGTTGCGCCGATCCAAATTTCGACGAACACTACGTCCCGCAGGCAGAGCAGTTCAAAGACGTCGGCTATCGACCGAATTAACCCGTCTCCGGCATGAACGTCGGCATGACGACGCCGCTGAACGAAGTGAATGCGCCGCGCACCTGGCAGAAATGAAGTTCGCAATTGCGTGCGCCCCGTCGATAGAGTTCCTGAACCAGCTGCGGTCGATCGGTGGGAACCAGGAAAACGGGAGTGTTGCCACCGCACATATGATGGCCGAGTTCGGCGCAGATCAATGCCAGCGCATCTGCATCGTTGCGCATGACACCCGGGCCAAGCAGGTTGCTGCCAGGATGCGATACTGAGGCGAGGAACCCGGTGATCGTTCCTGGATCGTTCGCAGATTCAATGACCGAGAGTCGCCAGATGCCCGCAGCATTTTCGACGAAATGGGAGTAGTCCCGTTCGCGGCGAATGTGCGCCATTTCCATTTCCAAGTCCGCAATCGCATTGACATCCGCCATCGTCGCCGACCTTACCCTTTCCATTCCAGATGCAGACTCGATCGTCGCCCCGGCAGGCAGGATCATGTCCTGGAAAACAGCTCGCGGCACAAAGCCCGCACGCGTATACAGCGAGAACGAATCCAGATTCAGCGCGCTCGACACCAGCCGCACAGGCAGCGATGCCTCGTCGGCGAGCCGAAGGATTTCGTTGAAAATCAGACCAGCAACCCCTCGACCAGCGAAGTCCGTGTGCACATTCATGATTCCCAGAGAAAAATGCGTTTCGCGCGGATGTACGAAACAAGATCCCGCCAGCCGACCGCTGGTATCATCCACTGCAACAATGCAGTGGCCAGGATCCATCGCCTCATAAACCTCCGGAAAAATCCGAGCCACCGAGGTCGGCCCAGTGAAAACCCCGTGGTTCAAATTCTTCTCATACCATTCGTTCGTGGAGCGATAAATCAGCTCCGCGACAATATCCCACTCATCAGGCAACAGGCGTCTCAACGTTATCATCAGGGAAGCTTAACGGATCGGGTGACGATAAGGAAATCGGATTCCTCAGAATAGCGTGCAGAACGCAGTGGCTGGGTGCATCACGGTCTAGCGTTTCAAGCCCCAGCGGCGGCTTCCTCCATCATCCGGATCCACGGGCCTACGAAGTTGCCGCTGTCGTGGAAGGTGCGGCCGCTGACCAGATTGCCGTCGATGACGCAGGGCTCCGCAACAAAGGTGCCGCCGCAGACCTCAAGGTCGAACCGGCACTTCGGCACTGTCGCCATCTTGCGGCCGCGCACGCAGTCGGCGTAGGCCGGAATCTCGACACCGTGGCAGACGGAGGCGACCGGTTTGTTCTCCGCAAAAAAATACTTGGTGATGCGCACCAGGTCATGGTCGTAGCGGATGTATTCCGGGGCGCGCCCGCCAGAGAAGAAGATGCCTAGGTAATCAGTCTCATCGACTTCGGAGAAGGCGAGATCCGCCTCGATCGAGTAGCCCTCCCACTCCTTGGTGATCGTCCAGCCGGGTTTGATCTCGTGCAGCACCATCTGGTAGCGGCGTCTTTCCGGCGCGATGACCACCGGGCGGATGCCGGCTTCGATCAGCCGGTAGTAAGGGTAGAGCGTGTCAACCGTCTCAGTCGCGTCGCCGACGACGATGAGCGCCTTGCCAATTTCGTTTTTGATATGCATCGCCGAAATGCTAGCGACGGCGCGCCGCTGTTGGAAGCCAAATCGCCAAATCGCGTTACGGTTGCCATGCACGGCCCCCATGCTATTGTTCCTGATGCACCTGCCCTGCCTGCTTCTATCACTTGCCCTGCTCGCCAGTTGCCCACTCTCAGTTACTGCCGACGAGGCGATCGAGGTCGACGTCACGGGCGTTCTCCGCACCGGGCTGGTCGCGATCGGCGGCGAGACGACGGGGACGACGATCACCGCGAAGGGCATTCGCTGGGAGCTGGAATTCCCCAAAGAGTCCCCCCTCCGCGCGACCGCGGAGAAATTTCATGGCAAGCGTGTGCGCGTGCGGGGCAGCCTTGAGCGGCGCGCGGGGGTCGAGATCAAAGAACGCTGGATCGTTACGGTGAGGGCGCTGGAAGCCGTGAAGGAAACCGCGAACGAAGAGGCAGAACCAATTCTCACTGCGAAGGCCGCACGAGAGGATAGCCGCATCGGAATGGTCGCTGAGGGCGGCAAAACAGTCATTGATGTCCGCAGTGAAAGCGGGATCGGTTCGGCCACTGTCACGCGCCGCTCGGACACTTGGCCGGAATCGATCTGCGTCCACCTGCACTTGCGCGGCTTGGAGTCGTTCAAGTTGGAGAACGGCAAGCTCGCGCTCGAGTGGTCGGTCTCAAGCAGTGGCGAGAACGACTCGCGTGTCTCGCTCCATCAGGATGGCGAGGAGTCAGCCATCGGCAAGGGCAGCCCGCTCTACAGCGAGGCCAAAGCCGAGCACGGCTACTTTGAAGTGCCTCTGCCAGCACGCCTCCTCCAGGAGAATCCCGAGACGATCACCCTGCGCTGGATCGACTTCTATCGCTAGCCAGCCAGCCTCTATTTCATCCATCGGAGATCTCGCCATCGCCGGTGGCTTCGCTGGACCACCTCCATCCCCGGCTCCGCCCACCCCATGAACCCGCGTCCGGAAATCAAAGTTCCTTCGAATGATCCGATCACCGACGCCGACTCGACTACCATGACGCCAAAGGTTGTGGTGGGCGAGTGAGAGCGCCTGCGGTTGGATCCTTCAGGGATTGGGCAAGCCGGCCCGCACCCGGAGCCAGGCCTCGTTCGGATCGCCGGGGATCGTGCCTTTCCAAGTGGTTCCGGCAACGCCCTCGGCCACCGTCTGCCATCCCGTCAGACTTATGCTCCATTCGACGACTCCCGCAACCAAGCCCGGCTCCCATTGCAGAGTCACGGCATGGCTGGAGGGGTCGCGCACGAGTCCGGTGATGCGCAGCGGAATGGAGACGCCCTTCCCGGCGAGCGTGCGGATTTCCTCCCGGCGGAGCACCCGCCCGTAGAGCCTGGATACGGATGACCGCGCCAGCTTCCCAGCTGCTAACGGCAGCACGGTGGCTATCATCGAATTGGATCCCGCAGTCTTTTGCTTTTGGTGAGCGGCGCAACTACCGCACTATTTCATCGCCAGGACGGACAAGGCCGCTTACGCTGTGGTAAGGCTTATCCGACCCCGCGCCGGAATCCGCCTCTATTATACCATGAACGACGTGACCCGTATTCTCGACGCTATCCAGCAGGGCACTCCGAAAGCCGCTGACGAATTGCTGCCGCTGGTCTATAACGAACTGCGTCGACTCGCCGCCCGCAAGATGGCGCACGAGCGGCCTGGGCAGACCCTACAGCCTACGGCCTTGGTACACGAGGCTTGGCTGCGGCTTGTGAAGGACGAGGCGGCTCGGTTCGAGAACCGCGCGCATTTCTTCGCCGCCGCCGGGGAGGCCATGCGGAGGATCCTCGTGGAATCCGTGCGACGAAAGAAACGATGGAAGCGCGGGGGAGACGCAGAGCGAGTGGATCTCGATTCCGGGGAACTGGCGTCGCCCCTGCCGGACGACGAATTGCTCCTGCTGGATGAGGCGCTGGATCGGCTGGCCGTCCTGGACTCGCGCTCCGCCGATGTGGTGAAGCTGTGTTTCTTTGTCGGGCTGACGCAACCACAGGCGGCCAAGGAACTTGGCGTCTCTCTTACCACGGTGGAGAGGCTCTGGTCTTTCGCTCGCGCCTGGCTTTTTCAGGAAATGGAGAAGAACCGCGGATCGTCATGAATTTGATGAAGGGATTGGGGATGGGAAATCGCATGGAGAGTTCGAGGTCGCGAACTCGCGACCATGCATTGCTTTGACTTCCATCCCCATGTCCGACGCGAATCGACTCATAGAGATCTTTCACCAGGCCAGCCTCTTTCCAAAGAGAGAGGAGCGGGAACGATACTTGGCCGCGGCCTGTGGCGCGGATCTGGAACTGTGGCAGCAGGTTCGGCATTTGCTCGGAGCGCACGAGCGCGCCGGCGATTTCTTGAGTGGAGGATTGTTCGGCTGTGAAGACTACACCGTAGAGCAACCCGGCGACAAGATTGCCCACTATAAACTGCTCGAACAGATCGGCGAGGGCGGCTGCGGGGTGGTCTACATGGCTGAACAGGCGGAGCCGGTGCGCCGCCAAGTCGCTCTCAAAGTCATCAAATTGGGCATGGACACCAAACAGGTCATCGCCCGCTTCGAGGCCGAGCGCCAGGCCCTGGCGCTGATGGATCATCCCAACATCGCCAAGGTCTTCGACGCCGGCACCACCGACGCTGACCGGCCCTTCTTCGTGATGGAACTGGTCCGCGGCGTCAAGATCACCGACTACTGCGACCAGAACCACCTTTCCACCATCGCGCGGCTCGATTTGTTTATTCAGGTTTGCCACGCCATCCAGCACGCCCATCAGAAGGGTGTCATTCACCGCGACATCAAGCCTTCGAACATTCTCGTCGCCCAGCACG
>JAQCER010000033.1 GCA_027618625.1 Verrucomicrobiota bacterium | reverse complement strand
GGCGGACTGCCCACTTTCCAAGAAGCTGTGCGAAGTGTTCCCGGTCGTCGCAGTCACCGTGCCGCCAGATCTTTTTTCCCAGCGGATGAGGTTGGTGCTCGCTTCAATGGAATAGCGGCGACCGATCACTGATCGCCAATCAATCTCAACGAGCCCATTTTCGACCGTGTGGGCAATGCGAGTGATTCGGAAGACAGACACGGAATCGTGCGGGTCCGTTCCCGCGAGGTATTCTTCTAAATTGGTCGCACCATCGGAGTCGGGATCGTTGGCGGAATCCGCTAGTTGCGGTTCGAGTCCATTTTCGAGCTCCCAGGCGTCTGGAGTGCCATCGCGATCTGAGTCTTTCAAGGATGTCAGCTGGATATCAATGCTGGTGGCCCCGGCCAGATTTTGAGCGATCAAATGGAACGTATAGGTTCCCTGGGGAGGAACACTTCCTGCAATGCTGCCGGTAATGGGATCAAGCAGAAGCCCCTGCGGCAGGTTTCGCGCAGTAAAGGTGATGGTATCATCGTTGGGGGAGGGGAATCTGAGTTGTTCGAAGGGTTGGCCTTCCGCCTCACGGATGGGGGCAACAAGGGCAAGCGCAGGGGTGGCCGCAGCAGTGATGGAAAATTGCCCGCTGGCAGCAGCCGATTCGCCGGACGTGGTGGCGGAAAATGTCGCTCCATAAACGGGTGTCTCGGTGATCAGAGACTCGCTCCACGTGCCGTCAGTAAGTCGAAACGTTTGGCCGAAGGGAAGGGCGAGCGGGATGATCTCTGCGAAAGGGCTCCGCAGTTGGCGATCGGTTTCCCCCAGATTCGGCGACGCAAGAGTCCACTGCTCGGGATCAAATAAGTTTCGGTCGCCGGTTCGATGCCATGCATTGCTCGCTCCCGGTGCGGTCAGGCCCGCGTTCTTCCAGCGCAGCCCAGGCTCGTGGATGATGCCGTCGATCGTGACTTGCAGGCCATCCAATTCCCCTTTCGAATATCCCCATGGCACGAAATCGATCACGACGCCGTTTCCGTCCGAGACAAGCACCCAGCCTTTGTCAGCATCCCAAGGCAGGTCGTCACCGAAATAGATGCCACCGTCAGGGATATCGTTGAAGATCAAGATGGCGTCCACATCCAGAACGTCTGGAAATTTCTGTTGGGCCGAATGCACAGCAGTGATTCCTTCGGCGGGAGCATTGACCACGATCTTCCAGGCCGCAGTTGGGAGCGGACGTCCTGACACATTCACCAATTCAATCGCATCGAGTGTTGCGGTGTCTAGAATCTCGGACACTACGACCAGGGCTCGTGGGACGCCAAGTTGCTTTGCCGAAATGTTCACGAGCTCGGCAAAGGATTCAACCGTTCTGCCGCCGGCATCGGAAGCGATCAGCGATAGTGGGACGGCACCCGCGCCTACGGAATACGTGGCGGCCAATTCGCCCCAGCGAAGTTCCTGGAATTTGCCAAATGCGTTTACATAAAGGGATAGTCGCCCGCTTCTCTGACCGCCCGGTCCGCTGGCGGTGATCGTGACATCGAACACTCCTGCTTCTCTAGCCTGCCCCGAGATGATTCCTGTCGTGCGATCGATGACTAGTCCCGATGGTAGTCCTCTTGCAACATAACTGGAAGGCTCGTTTCTGGCGATGACCGGCAGCGATAGCGCTTCGTCGATGAACGTTGCGCCGGCAAAAGCCGGAACCACTGGCGCACCACTGTTTCCTGGTGAGCCAATGCGATTGCTGCTGGTCAGCCATGCGTCTCGCTGATCCCACTGAGCGATGTTCCCAGCAAGGTCGCCCGCAAACTCAAGCGATCGGCCCGTTTTCGTCAGGGCGAACCAATCTCCTTCGTATCGCATGCGCTGGATTGGCAGGTCAAAAGGCGATGGCAGCGACAGTTCGAGTGTTTCCACGGCATTGTTCAATCGACCAGCGTATGCGCCCGCTACCCGAATTCCGACGCCGTAGCGAGCCGCAAACGCAGCGGCGTTTTGAACCACAACGATGAACGCTCCCGGTTCAAGGGATTCTGCGCCGAAGGTGAATTCGATGCCATCGGTAAAGCGGACACCTTTCAGATTGAGGGCCGATTCGCCAACGTTTCGCAGCTCAATGAATTCGTGTGCGGTGTCATCTGTCGGGCTGAAAAGAACTTCAGTGATGCGGAGGCCGTCGATCAAGGCCAGCGCAGATCCGTCGAGAACGATGTTAGGCGCTCCTGGGCTGGCAGCGCTCAATAGGGAAAAGCCGGACGCGCCGTCCGGCACTCGGCCGTAAGCCCCGTCGCCCGCTGCATTGACGACGGAAAAGCAGTCGGTGAGTGCCCCGTCGCTGGCGAGGAGTGCCACTTCCTCCGAATCGCGAGCCAGCGAGAATCCGAGAGTGCCCTGAGTCAGATTGAGGAAATCGTTCGGGCCGAGGAAGCTGAGCGCTGGAAAGGCAAATTTGCCAGGGGCGAATGCCACATCATCGGTGACGCGGATCCCGTCCAGTGCCACCGGGTGCAGCGCTGTATTGAACAGTTCAATGTAGTCTTCTCCGAAGCGCTGGGTTGCGGCAGCGAGCCACTCGTTGATCTTTACCGCGCGCGTGCTCGCAGCGGGCGACGGACGATTCGTTTCGCCGATGGTGGGAACACTTACATTCCAACCATCGCGAAAGCGGCTGATCGAGAAATCCTCTGCTTGAAATCCAAACACGACACTGTCCACCAGAGTTCCGTCCGCGGCGAACAAGTGCAACTCGTCTCCGTCGGCACTCAATCCAAAGCCAGTGGCCGGGATTGCCGGATCCACGATTGATCCCGCAATGACAATGAAGATGCCGTCAGGAGGGATCATTGTCCCAGCAGCGAAAGTGAACTTGCCTGGGCTGTCGGCATCATCACTCAGACTCATTCCGCCCAGATCAAACGCAGCTGCCGACGAAAGATTCTTAATCTCAATGATGTCGGGAAGCGCGCCTCCGACTTCGAACGCTGATCGATTGCTGGCGAGGATCTCGTTCAATCTCACCCGTTCATGCGCGGCCATTGGCCGAATTGCCCACGGTCTCGAAGCCGTGGGATTTTCCTGCCAGTCTCCGGCGAAGTTGCGACCTCTGACGAATACCTGCTGGTCGCCCGCGACCAGGCCATTGAGTTCGATAGTCGCGGTGCGTTTGCCTGGGGTGTTGCGGTCAAAGCCGATCGTCTCACCGATTGGCAGTTCCTCGCTCCACTCGCCATCGTTGATGCGAAATTGAAACGAAAAGAAACCTGGGCCACCGACCGTCAATCGGGCACTGGTCGCATCCGTGACCGAGGGAGGTTCTCCCTGGATAAAGATGCCAGCACTCACAAATGCGCCGGCGTCTTGTCCCAGCGAGCCCGCTCCACGAGCTGGCGAATCCTCCCGCAATCGGAAGTCTCCCGCCGCGGAATCGATGAACGCCGGATCATCGATCTCGAAGTTTCCGCTGCCCAAGGTGAGGAGAATCGCTCCGCGATTGCCGACTTCCGCTGCCGCAACGGTGGGGTCGAGTGCGTTGTGATCGAGCGCGAGTACGCTGGTGGTGCCCTCAGGCAGATCAGCATTGCCGAACACGCGAGGAACATTAAAAAAGAGATTGCTGGAAGCGTATCCGCCTCGCGCATTAGTGGCGCCGGGTTCATCGACGTAAAGATTGATTGCAGATCCAATGTTCGTGAATCCAAAGGTGTCAATGAAGTCGTCATGGATATCGACAACGGTATTATTCTCAAACACCGTGCCGGCATTCCGCTTCATGTTGATCGCGTGATCGACATCCCAGAAAACGTTGCGAGTGGCGACAAGCGACGAATCAGCAGCAGCGTCGCCTGAAGAAATTGCATTGGCGTATCCACGGTCAGAGGTCTTGTCGTCTTTAAAGATGTTTGCGAAGAAATTGCCATCAATGTAGACGTCGCCACCGAGATCCAGCAGTTCATCACGTCCCCCAGTGAACACGTTGTTGAGCACCTGCAGTATCTGTCGGCTTTCGTCGGAACGCAGGCCGCTATCGACGTCGATGACATCATTGTGTCCGGCATTGGTGCCGAAAGTATTGCCGCGTATGATGAAGTGTCCGCCCGCAGGGTAGGCACCGGTCGATTTGATGTGCTCACTGATATTGTCGAGATTGAGCACGTGTGGCTCTTCGCCCGGTAGAAACATGTTAGGGAATGTGCAGTTTGAAATGATCGCGCTGGATGAGACGGCATGAATGTAGCGCAGGCGACTACCTCGGAACGTGCAATCATCGATGATTGCTTCGGCCTGTTCAAGGTGCACGGCTCCTTCCGGATCCTGCGCGAACTCGATATCGGCGTGCCGGATGACGTTCTCTGGCGAAACGGTTCTTTCGAAACGAATGCCAGCCCAGCGTGGCGGGCCGAATGGCAAATCCGGGCGAATGTCCTCGACCTCTTCGACACCAGGGACAGTGGTAAAGCGGATGCGCTGATTAGGCGTGCCCACGGCTTTGAGTATTCCGGCGATGGTGAGCCGTGAACCTGTGCCGAAGAAAAGACTCGTTCCTGGTGCTATTGTCAGGGTTGCGCCTGGCGTTACAGTCACCGTTCCCAGCACAAGATAAGGGCCATCCTGCGGCATTAACGTCATGTCCGCAGCGATCGTCTCTTGAAGAATCGTGCCCGTTGCATCCGTGCGCCAGATGTCGATAAAGTCGGAATCGGTTTCGCTGCCGTCTGCTGCGTAAGCCACGATCGGCACGCGGTTAATTCCTGGAAATAAAGGGATAGCGTCGATGTTCCAGCGGTCGTTGGCAATGTCGAGTGTCGCATCGATGCCGGCAATGGTCACTTTTGCATGGATGTTAGAGTCGAGCGTTCCGGTGAGAGCCGTTGATGCAGCAGCGATGGGAGTAAGGTCTCCGGTGCGTTCGCCAGGCACGTCGATGGTTGCAGGCTTCGGGGCGATTGCGTTTAGAATGAAGTCGCGTCGGCTGGTCAGTGCGCGGCTGATGCTGGTGATCGTGCCGGCATTCAACCATGTACCAAGGAGCGGGTTGACGGTTTCCTCAAATCGTTCGGGTGCCAGCACGGTGTGCAGCAGGTCATCCAGTTCTGCGAAATACTGCCGTTCGATCTCCGGAGCACGCATGTAGCGGATCAGCTGAGGAATTTCATCAGCGCCCGCCACGCCATCGACCCTTTCGATCATTGGGAAAATCGTTTCCGCAGCGCCCGCGCCTGCACTGAATATGCTGTCAAGGTCGTGCGGCAGCAGGATGAAGCGCGGGTCATCGATTCCGCGATACATGCTGTAGTCATCGTCGATGCCGTTGCTGAGATTGGTCTCGCGATTGTTGAAGATTGTCATGAGCGCGAACCAGCGCAGCCATTGTTTGCGGTTCACGACTTCATCCGCCTCACTGAGAAAGGTTTCGTCTGGTGCAGCGTGCATGACTTCGACGAAGCGCTGAAGGTCCGACCAGTCATCCTCCGTGACGTTCGTCTGCTTCTCCCACTGATCGGTGCGATACCAGTTCTGAGTTTCGTAGACCACGGTTGAATCAAAATGCACGCCCCAGCGCTTCTGATCTCGGCTGGGATTCGCGCTGCGTTTCTTGTAGAGGTTGCCGTTACTGTCAGGGAGTTCACGGCGAAGGAATTCGTCATCCAGTGGCTCCAGAAGCGCGTAGTGGCCGAACATTGGCGAGCTGCGCCCGGCCCGATTTTGACCGTTGTAGAACAGTTGCACGGGGCGCGCATCCGGCGCGGGCAACCCAGCTTGAGAGAAGAGGTGCATCCCCAGCACTTGCAGGTAGGGCGTGTTCGAGTTGATATTGAACTCGGTCCTTCCATCGAGCGGATCGTCCTCGGGGATTGTCAACCGGATAGGATGGGGATTACTGCTGCGGCTGCTGTTGCCGCGCACTCTCACGCCGCATTGGTAGCGTACTTCGGATTCCCCGCTCGCTCGCGTCCAGACTACTGATGCGTTCATCAAGGCATTGCTGGATCGGCTGATGTTCCGGAATTTCTGATCCTCGTCCGGAGTCATGATCAAGTAAACGGCATCGTGCGGGCTGTCGCGTTGGCTGGAAGTCCGCACCTGATAGAGGGCGTTGGCAGCCTGCTGGCCAGCGTCGTCTGAGGCGGCGGGCCACGATCTGGTCGATGCCCCGTCGCTGGCTTCGACGTAAAACTCGATCACCGATCCATCGGCAAACGGAGGAAGGAGGGCGGCAAATTGGCCGTCGCCAGTGTTGCCATCGTTGTGGGCGCCGTCGTCGAACATGGGTGCTGTTTCGAAGCGACGTGAGGCGGGAACTCCCAGGACGGAAACCCGGTAGCGGAGCGAAACTGCCACCTGTGGAGAGAGACGATCGGTCACTGTGGCCTGAATCGTCACCGATTCGGACGTCGATGGGGCCGCAGGAAAGTGGCGAACCCTCGATATCAGCGGGGCAATGTTGTCATTGGCAATGGAGTTTACCATTCCAGGGGAGCCTCCGGGGATCGCGCTGCTGCCCCAGTTCTGGCCTCGGTCATTGCGACTTCGAAGATCGATGAGTTCCAGGCTCATGCCAGCGCCATCATGCGGAGCACTCCAGATCCAGCCGCGAGTGCCGGAGAGTGCAGGGCCGATGCGGCGTGCAGCCCAGTCGCCCTCGCTGGTGTAATCCACTTGATCGATGGTTTCATCGGCCACGTTGACCAGTCTAACATTTTCGCCAGAATTGCTCAGACGTCCGTTCCATCCGCCTTCGACAATGTTCAGCGCACCTGGTGTGCGCGCCAGCAACGCCGCGCGGTTCGCGGCGAGTACGAGATAGCCGCCGGCGGGGACTACGGTCGAATTCGGAATGGTAAAGTTGATCCCGCGGTTGATCTTCCAGCCCGAGATGTCGACCGCCTCGTCGCTGATGTTCGTGAGTTCGATGAACTCCTCTCCAAGGGGTTCGGGCGTCCCGGTGGGGTGATACATCAATTCGCTGATCACGATGTCCGCGAACGCAGGAGTGAAAGTCGAAACGATGGCCACGAACACTGCTACTGTACCAGCCACCCATCGTGGCGAACTACGGGCTGTAGGTAATGCGGGTGATGTGTGGCTGGGGATCATTCGTCAGGTCCATGTAGCATGAATTGGGATCCGAGAGATGGGAAGCAAACGTTTCACCGTTTCACTTTCCCGTATCCTCTACGTTTTCATCTGCTTTTAAGATGGAAGATGATCGGCTGAGGGGATTCTGCTTTCATAACGTCGGGTGGTCGGTGATGTTCGCAGAATGAACAAGATTGATGCCCACCACCATTTTTGGAACTATGATCTGGTCGAATACCCGTGGATCGACGATTCGCTTGCTGCATTGCGGCGTGATTTCGGATGCGGCGATCTGATCGAAGCCGTAGAAGGATGCGATGTAGTGGGGGCGGTTTCCGTTCAAGCCAGGACGACGCTTGCCGAGACTGAGGCACTTTTGGATCAAGGCAGCAAGTGTGATCTGGTGAAGGGTGTAGTGGGCTGGGCTCCGCTCAAGGATCCCGGTGTAGGCGAAATTTTAGACGGCTGGAAGAGTCATCCTTTGTTCAAGGGCGTGCGTGAAATCTGCCAGGGTGCACCGGATTCGGACTTCTTTGACAATGACGATTTCGATAGGGGAATCCGATTTCTGTCGCGACGTTCGTTGCCTTTTGATCTGCTTCTCTACGAAGCTCAGCTCGGTGCCGTGTTGCGGTTCGTGGATCGACACCCGCATCAGAAGTTCATTGTGGATCACATCGCAAAGCCGGAGATTTGTGCTGGCGCATTCGCAGAGGACTGGGCGCGCGATCTCAAAGAACTGGGGAGCCGGGATAACGTGGTAGGTTGCAAGTTTTCCGGGGTCGTCACGGAGGTGCGCGATCCAGAGTGGAATGTTGCCATGTTAGTGCCCTACTTCGATGCGGCACTGGAGGCCTTCGGAGCGAGGAGGCTGATGTTTGGTTCAGACTGGCCGGTGTGCCTCAGTCGTGCCGCCTATCGATCCTGGGTAGATGCGGTTGATGCGCTGACGGTTGGTCTCACGGTAAGCGAGCGCGCCAATTTTTATGTAGCGAATGCGACTCGGGTGTATGATCTCACCTGAAACTACCGACGGAACCGCAGGAGCTCGGTAAGAATCCTGGCGACGTTCTCGTTTGTCTCATAGAAGTCCATCCCCATCAGGAAAACCCAACCGGATCCGATGGGACGTCCGGCGATGGCTGCGGTTTCGTGGCTGCCTGGCTTGGCCAGGAGCGGATTCCAAGGCCCGCCTTCGGGAACCTTGTACATCATCGTGGAATTCGCGGCCTTGATATTGCCATCTGTGAACGGCGCAAGCAGTTCGCCGACGCCGATCAACTCCAGGGGTGAACCATCGCCGATGGATCCACTGGATTCGATACGGCCTAGACCAAGTCGCGCGAATTGCTCTGCCGTTGTCCCTGACAGGCCGAGGAAAACCGCTATGCCACCATTTTGAACGTAGGTTTGAAGTTGTTCACCAACTGGCTGGTCGGCTCCACCGGCGATCGAACTCTCGAACGCCGCCATGTCCAGCTTCTCCCACTCCGCCCAGACGAATGCCGAGCTGCGGCGCAGTGCAGCACTGAAGTCGTCACCGATTCCCTTCTCGCCGTCCATGATGATCAATTCGCGCGAGAGATTGGCGCCCTTCAGGGTTGTTTTCAGTTTTTCGAACTCATCCGCTTTGTCGGAGTGTTGTCCCCAAAGGAAGATCGGGCCATTGGGACGAGTCCCGCTGTCGATAAACGTAATGCTCTCGACCGAACTTAACGATGTACGGAATGGCGTGCCTTCCCAGATCTCCAACTCTACCATTCCTTCCATGAGTCGAATCGTTGGCGATGCCAGCGAGGCACCCGATGAAAAATGGATCAAGATCTCCCGTCCCCGTGTCTCGGTCGAACCGTTTTCGACTCGGGCTGCATTCGGATCCGAATCGGTTGGGAAGAGCATGGATTCGATCAGCTTGAGTGGGAACTCGCCCGAGAGAATTGGGCTGGAGATGGTCAATCGGTCGCGGTCAGTGGTTACCGGGGCGATGTTGCCGGTGATGACTTCACCGGTGGTCAATCGCGCGACGTGGCGACCGTCCGCTGAGGGCAGCGCCTCCAGACGCTTTCCGTCGGATTGCAGCGGATTGATGCTCAGGATTTCCTTAAGCGGAATGGTAAGCTCATTGGATTCGCCGAATGCCAGCACCAGTCCAGCTGTCGATACCCGAAGCAGTCGACCCGGAATTGAGCTTCCTGAACGGAAGGTAACAAGCCGTTTGTCGGAGTCTGTGCGTTTTTCAGAGGATGCAGGTTTCGGAGTGTCCGCATCGGCTTCGGGGTGGTGTATTCTTCGCAGTGACTGGATCGTGTCCTGTGAATAAGAGACGGGTGCCGCACCGTTTCCCAGCACGGGTTGGAATTGGATCTTCCCATCAGTGATCGACAGGAGATGCCCCACAAGCGATGCCTGCAGGGTGCGTTCCGTGATCATTACCGATCCATCCGCCTCTTTGGCATTGGCTGCGTTGTCGTCGTTGTTGTTGTTCTCTTCGATGACCGGGGCAGGAACTCTACCAGGGAACGGACGCTTACTTCCCATAGCTCGCCAGCATTCGCAGTCTCCCCACCGGGCACGGTCGACGGCAACATGAGGAGCACGCTTGCGATGAACGGAGAGATGATCAGTTTAGTCCGCATAGATAAAGTCCACGTTGCCGTTGATCCAGGTGCGGACAATGCCGCCAATGCCGCCAATGCTGCCAATGCTGCCAATGCTGCCAATGCTGCCAGAGTGACCGATCTCATACAGTCCCATCGATGAGCCGAACAGGGCATTGCCATTGGAAAGTGCCGCGACCGCATTCATTTTTCCCATTTCATTCGAAGGCGAAAACGTCCACTGCAACTGCCCGGTGGCATCATAACTTGCAATCGCGGGGGCATCCTGCGCGTGCTGCGCGACCAGCAGGCTGCCGTCCCCATGGCGCCTTGCGTAGACCGGCTTGGACAGTTGGTTCCTCTCGAACAGCAATTTCCCATCACGAGAGTATTCGCGCACGGTGCCGGACGTCGCAGAAACAACCATCACCCGATCAGCCAGGATCATTGAAAAGTGATCAATGGTATCGGCAAAATTCGAAAATGCAGTCCGGCTCACCAGGTTGCCCGCACTTCCCACTTCGACGACCTCGTTCGCCGCAGCGATCATAAGATTGCCATCAGAGGTCAATCCCAGTGCGGGCATTCCTGCCAGTCCCGTCATCGACCCGATCCCCAGTCCAGAGTTGTCAAAGAAGCGGATCGACATGCTCTGTTGCGGCACTTGCTCGGGGGTGCCGAAGGCGATGGCGCGCGCTCCCTCGCGCATGGGAATCGACGCGATAGCCGTGCCGCCACGCAGGTCAGTCGAGCGCATGTGCCAGCGAATCGATCCGGACGGCGCAAACTCAATCACGTTCGAGCGTTCGATCGCGTTCTTTTGTCCGCGGGATCGGCCGCTGTCAGATGTCGGTTCTTCCTTGAGTTGAATGCCGACGATGACTCGCCCCGTTGGTGCAAGCACAGGTGGCACTGCCGAAGCGAGGCGCTCGCCGTCTTTGCTCGAGTTCAGCCACTGTTTCCAGCGTTTTACGCTCGATGCACGGTGATGTGTGTCGTCGTAGCCAGCGAATCCGAAGTCCTTTCCGGTGCATGCATAGAGTACCTCGGCTGCTTCGCATCGGACAGCCGTGTTGGATGACTCCAGCAAGGACACCAATACCGGCACGCCAATACTGTTTCCAGCAAGTGCCGCTCCCTTTGCGGCTGCCATTTGCAGATCCGGATCATTTGTGGCAAGCAGTTGCTCTAATTCATCATCGTCCGTGCCTGACAGGATGCTTGCCAGGGCTACAGTCGCCCGTTTCTGCGTCGTCACCGAATGTTTCGGAGCAAGGTGCGAACGCAAGATCTCCTTGTCCGCGACGGATGCCGATGCGACCAGGGCATTTTCCAACGTCGCCAGCAATTGCCTGTCTCCGTGTTCGACAGCGCTGGCGGTGCTCAGCAGTTGCGCGACCATTCCAGGGATGGGTTTCTCGGCGATGACTGCCAGCGCGTGGTGCAACTGATCTTCCAGCGCAAGTGGCCGCCGGACGGCGAGGATCTGTTGCACTCGCCAGGTCAAGTCCTGACTTCTGCTTACAGAACTACTGGGAATGACCAGCAGCGAATCGATGGGGAAGTGGAGCTTCGCGAGTTCGCGACTGGCGGCTTCGCGCGTGCCGAAATCATCCGCCCGGAGATCCGCGATATATCGGAGAGTGCGCGCGAGTGTCGCATCATCGATGAGCAGCGGGCGAATCGCTTCGGCAAGCTCGGCGGCACTGCTGTCGGCGGAAACCGTCACGCCGCGCTCCTTTAGATAGGTGAAACTGCCGGCAAGGCTCTGCTCCGTGGCGCTCGCAGGCACGGAGCCGAGCGCGAGGATCAAAACAATCAGAACGCTCAGAACGCGTGTAGCGTGTGTCGCAAAAATAGCCTTGTGGCACCGTTGCCAAACCCGTCTCCCCGGGAATGGCAATCGGTTCACGATACCAAGCACGGAATCGACACACATAGCCCAACCCTACCAGCAGTCGGCCTCAGGAAAAAGGCCAAAAACTCGGCCCCTGCGGCGGCCTTCAGCTGATCAGCCGGCTTTTTTCAGTTTCTGGCAGGCGCGGCAGGCCGGACGGTTTGCTGTCGACTTCAGTTGGAATTGAAAATCCTCTTTTTGGATCTTCCAGCGAATTGAAGCCATGCGGTTGATGAATCCGTTATTGTCCATCAGAATTTCCTGTTCTACCTGCAGGGATTCGAGCAGTTCTTCATCAAACGCAACATTGTGACTGGCTGGAGTCGAAAGCTGCATGCCGAAGAGTTTTTCCAGATCTGTGGAGCAATGGCCACAGCGGAAAATCAACAGACGCTTGATGGCGTGCACGGCCATTCCCA
>JAQCER010000032.1 GCA_027618625.1 Verrucomicrobiota bacterium | reverse complement strand
AGACTCGCAGGGGGATCGGCATCTGCTCCTTTTGCGGGCGCCTGATCTTCACATCGGTTCCATCAGTGGAATTTTTCCACTGCTGCTCTTCTTGAACGTCATACTCCAGCAGCTGAAACGGCCGACCTTCTTTGATGATCAAGCCGCCATCTCTGGGGGACGACACGGTGGAGGTTTCGCCTACACGCTGAAATCCTTCGCCGGAGACCACTGAAGTTGGATCAGCAACGACCGACCTCGCCAAACCTGAAGATTGTCCGCCGCCATTTCTACTCACCAGAAACAGCAGAGCCGAACTCAGCACGAGCAACGCTGCTGCTGCCACCTGGCCATAGCGCGAGAAGAATCCCTGCACCACACGGCGCTTACTATGGTTACGGCGACGGGAATCGATGCTGAGCACGCTGCAAGCGAGTTCGCGTTCAACACTTGCAAGGAGTCCGGCATCCACCGCCACTGGTCGCAGCGCGGCAAGCTCGGCCTCAAGATCCAACAATTCGAGTTCTTCGTTCTCGTTCATGACAGTTTAGCAGGATTGAGTGAACGTCTTAGTTTTTGTAAAGCGTAGCGGTAGCGTGAGGCTGCCGTGTTCATCGGGATGTCCAAAGTTTCGGCGATCTGATCAAAGGTAAGGTCGCCCCAGATTTTCAGCATGACGACTTCGCGGTAATAGTCCGGCAGTCCGGCGATGGCGCGCTCCAATTCCTGAGCACGCTCGTCACCTTCCGTCGAGTCTTCAAACATGGTGAAAGTCTCCGCCTCGCCAAAATCGATCGCACGCTGCTCACGGTTTGCCCGCCGAATGTTCTTGCGTGCCTGATCAATCGCAGACCGACGGATCTGCGTAAACGCCGCCGCCAGCGAAGGCTCCTCCTTGCCCTCACTGTCAGTGTCCGTGATGCCAGACTTCCACAATCGCAGGCAGGCATCCTGAAACACATCGTGCGCATCGGCCTCAGATCGCGTCTGCTGCCGGGCGAACAAAAAGAGCCGGTTGCCATTGCGGGCCAACCAGTCTTTCCATACGGCGTTTTCTTTCATTTTTGCGGACGGCATGGAACTTTCGGGCGGTCTAGCCCTTCAGCAAAATAGCGCCTCTTCTGCCACCTGTTGTCTAAAAATCAGCAGATCTCGGGAAGTCCCTCGTTTTCAGGAAAGAACGAATCGCTGAATCTCAGCCTATCCGCCGTAGGGGCGCTGTATCTCTCCTCGTCAGCTTCCCCATTCCATTCCGCCTCCTCAATTCTTCGTTTCAACGTCTTCCCAACGTGCAAGCAACCAGAGAAGATCCGAGAGACGATTGAGATACTGAATGATCACTTCGGAAAGTGCACCGCCATTTTCGCGGAAGTAGACGGCTTCGCGTTCTGCTCTGCGGCAGATGGTGCGGGCGACATCCAGGAATGCGGAACAGGGTGTGGTGTCTTTGCCAGGGATTGCCCAGCCTTTAAACCGAATGTTGAGATCGCTTTCAATCCGGTCGACGTGCGCGGTGAGGATATCGACAGCGGACGCTTCGACGAATTTGAACCCGTCCTTGGCGTAGCGTTCGCGATCGTCTTCGTGGGTGGCCATTTCCCCCATTACGATGATGAGGCTGTTCTGCACTGCTTCGACGATCGCCAGGATGTCCGGATTGCTACAGTGCGCTCTGGCGACTCCGATGGCGGCGTTGAGTTCGTCGACAGCACCGTAGGTTCCGACCCGGGGATCGGATTTCGACACGCGGCGACCATACATTAAGTCAGTGGAACCAGCGTCCCCTCGTTTGGTGGCTATCGACATGATCTACAGGTTCGGCAGGATGAAACTAAAGCGCCCTGTCCCCAGATCCGGGAGCAGGGCGCTGTAGAATTAGATTTTCATCTTTCGATGGATCAGGCTTCTTCGGCTGTGTCGAGCGCTCCGGGAGCGGCGATTACTGCAGCGGACGCAGACAGGTCCACTTCGCGAATGCGGACGTGGCGGACGTTTTCGAAGCCAGAGCCTGCTGGGATGAGGTGTCCCATGATGACGTTTTCCTTGAATCCACGGAGGATGTCCGTCTTGCCAAGGGTGGCGGCATCGGCGAGGACGCGCGTGGTATCCTGGAAGGAAGCAGCGGAAATAAAGCTGTCGGTTTCCAGGGACGCCTTGGTGATCCCCAGCAGGACTGGTTCTGCCTCGGCTGGTTTACCCCCTTGCTCGACCATCTCTTCGTTAGCGGCTTCGAAGTCGACTTTCTCGACCTGGTCACCCCAGAGGAAGTGTGTATCGCCGGGTTCGGTGATCTTCACTTTGCGCAACATCTGGCGGACGATGATCTCGATGTGCTTGTCGTTGATCTCCACACCCTGAAGACGGTAAACTTCCTGCACCTCGTTGACCATGTGCTTCTGCAGTTCCTGTGGTCCACAGATTTCAAGAATCTCGTGAGGAACGACTGGGCCTTCCGTCAGCTGCGAGCCTTTCTCTACTCGGTCGCCGTTGTAGACCATGATATGTTTGTTACGCGGGATAAGGTGTTCCTCTTCCTCGCCACTGTCGACGTCACGAAGGATGAGTTTCCGCTTACCGCGAACCATACCGGCAATCTCGACGATTCCATTGATCTTGGCGATCTCGGCGTGGTCTTTCGGCTTCCGGGCTTCGAACAACTCAGCAACACGTGGCAGACCACCAGTGATGTCTTTCGTCTTCGAGACTTTCCGTGGAGTTCTCGCAAGATAAGCACCAGCTTCCACTTTCTCGCCGTTCTTCACGCTCAAGTGAGCGCCAGCGGGGATCGAGTAAGTGGCGAGGATTTCCTTGGTCTTGGGATCTTCGACCACTACCTGCGGATGCAGGTCTTCTTTGTGTTCGATGACGACCAATCCTTCGGAGCCGGACTCTTCGTCCTTCTCCTTGCCAAGGGTAATGCCCTGAATCATGTCGCGGAAGCTGACTTTACCTGCTTTCTCGGTGATGATCGGCACGTTGTGTGGGTCCCAAGTGGCAACGGTCTGGCCTTTCTTCACCTCAGCTCCGTCCGCGGCCAGAATATTGGTTCCAAGAATCAGAGGATAGGATTCGAGTTCTTTGCCATTCGCATCGACCACGGAAAGATTGCCGTTCTTGTTGAGAACGATCCACTTGCCGTCGAGCGATTTTACCGTGCGGATGTCCCGGTAACGAAGGAAGCCCTTTGACTTGGCGACGACTTCCGGCTGCTTCAACTGACCGATGGCGATACCACCGACGTGGAATGTCCGCATCGTAAGCTGGGTTCCTGGCTCACCGATCGACTGTGCAGCAACGATGCCGACAGCCTCTCCGATTTTCACCTTTCGACCGGTAGCGAGGTTGAGGCCATAACAAAGGGCACAACATCCACGCTTGGATTCACAGGTGAGAACGGACCGGATCTTCAGTTGCTCCACGCCGATGAATTGCAGTTGCTCGCCGTCTTTCTCGCCAATCAGCTGGCCAACGTCAACGATTGGCACTTGATTTACAGGATCCATGATCCTGTCGCAGCTGACGCGGCCGTAGACGCGGAGCTGGAGGTCAACGACTTCTTCGTCCCCCTCGTAAATCGACTTCACGATGATACCGTTCGCCGTGCCGCAGTCTTCCTCGGTAACGATCACGTCCTGGGCTACGTCGACCAGTTTCCGGGTCATGTAACCAGAGTCAGCAGTCTTGAGAGCCGTATCCGCAAGGCCCTTACGGGCACCGTGGGTGGAAACGAAGTACTCAAGAACGGACAGACCTTCACGGAAGTTCGAAGTGATCGGACGTTCGATGATCTCACCGGATGGCTTGGCCATCAGTCCGCGCATGCCAGAGAGCTGCTTGATCTGCTGGCGGTTACCACGAGCACCCGAGTTCACCATCATGTATAGTGGGTTTGGCTCAGCTTTGCCGTCGTTGTATTCCAGCGTTCGGAACAGCGAGTTCTGAATGTTGTCACCAGCGGCGGTCCAAATGTCGATGACCTTGTTGTAGCGCTCACGATCCGTGATGATGCCACGGCGATACTGCTTTTGGACAACGTCGATTTTCTTGTAAGCCTCTGCCAGCTCGAACTTCTTCTCTTCCGGGATCACCATGTCGGTGATCCCGATGGAACAACCTGAGCGGGTCGCCTCTTTGAATCCAAGTTCTTTGAGGCGGTCGAGCGCAAGCACGGTGCCATCCTGTCCGGCGACCTGATAGCAGCGCCAAATCATGTCGCTCAGCTCGGTCTTGCGAACTTCCCGGTTGATGAAACCAAGTCCTTCGGGCCAGACCTCATTGAAACGGACACGACCGGGTGTGGTCTGAATCACGATTTCCTCCTTGGTGCCGTAAACGGAGTCCTTGCCTCTGTCAGGATTTCTGAAGAGGATCTTTTGGTGGATGAGGACTTTCTTCTGGGAAACGGCGTACTCCACTTCTGCCAGGCTACCGAAGAGCGGCAGGCGCTCGTTCGGGTCTTTCTTCACGAGAGGTGACTCACGGAAGTAGGTCAGGAAGTACGAACCAAGGGTAATGTCCTGCGAAGGGGTGGTGATCGGCTTGCCACTGGAAGGCGTGAAGATGTTGTTCGGAGCAAGCATCAGCAGGCGAGCCTCAAGCTGCGCTTCAACAGAGAGCGGAACGTGCACGGCCATCTGGTCACCGTCGAAGTCAGCATTGTAAGCTGCACACGTCAACGGGTGGAGACGAATGGCGGATCCTTCGATCAGCACTGGCTCGAAAGCCTGAATCGACAGGCGGTGCAGGGTCGGCGCACGGTTCAGCATCACCGGGTGGCCTTTGGTAACCTCTTCGAGGATGTCCCACACTTCCGGCGTGCGGCGCTCGATCATCTTCTTGGCACTGCGCACGGTGTGCACGTAACCAAGTTCCTTGAGGCGACGGATGATGAAGGGCTCGAACAAGACGAGGGCCATCTTCTTGGGAAGACCACACTGGCCAAGTTTCAGCTCAGGTCCGATAACGATAACGGAACGACCGGAGTAGTCGACGCGCTTACCGAGAAGGTTCTGACGGAAACGACCGCCCTTACCTTTGAGCATGTCCGAAAGCGATTTCAACGCACGGTTACCAGCGCCGGTAACGGCCCGACCGTGGCGACCGTTGTCGAACAAGGCATCCACAGCCTCCTGCAGCATTCGCTTTTCGTTGCGGATAATCACGTCCGGCGTCTTTAGTTGCAGCAGGTTCTTGAGGCGGTTGTTACGGTTGATGACACGACGGTAGAGGTCGTTGAGGTCAGACGTCGCAAAGCGGCCACCTTCGAGCGGCACCAACGGACGCAAGTCCGGAGGAATCACGGGAAGCACGTTCAAGATCATCCACTCCGGGCGCGATTTCGACCCTGCAAAGCCCTGAGCCAGCTTGAGGCGCTTGGCCAATTTCTTCCGCACCTGCTTGGAACGCGTCTTGGTCATCGCGTCTTCCAGCTCGGTGACGAGTTCGGCGAGGTTGATTTGGGACAGGAGGTCGTGGATTGCCTCGGCACCCATTCCCGCGCGAAAATTGTCGCCGTATTCCTCTTCGACTTCACGGAATTCGGTCTCGGTGAGCAACTGGGATTTTTCCAGTGGCGTGTTGCCGGGATCGATGACGATATAGTCCTCGTAGTAAATGACGCGCTCCAGTTGACGTGCGCTCATATCGAGCATCAAGCCGAGACGGGACGGCATGCACTTGTAGAACCAGATGTGGGTCACTGGAACGGCGAGTTCGATGTGGCCCATGCGCTCGCGGCGCACGCGGGAGAGGGTTACCTCAACACCGCAACGGTCACAAATCACACCCTTGTGCTTGATGCGCTTGTATTTGCCACAGGCACATTCCCAGTCACGTGTCGGGCCGAAAATCCGCTCACAGAAAAGGCCGCCCTTTTCCGGTTTGAAGGTTCGGTAGTTGATGGTCTCAGGATTCTTCACTTCCCCGCTGCTCCAGCTCCGGATCACGTCCGGGGCGGCAACGGTGATAGTCACCTGGTCAAAGGCTTCCGGCTCCTTGGCGGGGCCGAACATTTCATTCAGGCTGGTCTCTACGCTCATTTCGATGCTTTGAGTTTTAGGATCTCGTTTGGATGTGAAGGAACAGATCAAAGGGCGACTTCGGTAAGGGCGTCCAACGCATCACCCCTCTTCTTTCCGCTCTGGCCAACGCGCACATCAAGTCCAAGGCTTTGCATTTCCTTGATGAGAACGTTGAAGGATTCCGGTGTGCCGGCTTCAAGGTTGTTGTCGCCTTTGACGATCGCTTCGTAGATGCGTGTCCGGCCCTGGACGTCGTCAGACTTGACCGTCAGCAGTTCCTGCAGGGTGTAGGCTGCGCCGTATGCTTCCAGCGCCCATACCTCCATCTCTCCGAAACGCTGACCACCATATTGAGCCTTACCACCGAGTGGCTGCTGGGTAACCAGCGAGTAAGGACCGACAGCACGGGCGTGAATTTTGTCCGCCACCAGGTGACCGAGCTTCAACATGTAGATGTAGCCGACCACGACTTCCTGGTGGATCGGATCCCCCGTCCGACCGTCGTAGAGCATGCTCTTGCCGTTTAATCCGATCCAGCCGTAGCCTTCGACTTTGCGAGCCTCGGCCATGTATTGCATGACTCGTTCCTCTGGAATTCCGTCGAACACTGGGGTTGCGATTTTGAAACCGAGCGCCTTGGCAGCAACACCGAGGTGAGTCTCAAGAACCTGTCCAACGTTCATTCGGGAAGGCACGCCCAGTGGGTTCAGACAGATATCTACTGGCGTTCCATCGTCGAGGAATGGCATATCCTGTTCCGGCACGATCATGGCGACCACACCTTTGTTTCCGTGACGACCAGCCATCTTATCGCCTACACTGAGCTTTCGCTTGGCGGCAACGAAGACCTTCACTTGTTTGATGATGCCGGGATCGACGTCGTCCCCGCTTTCAATACGGTCAAGGCTGCGTTCGCGATCCGCATCGATCTCAGTGAACTTTGACTCGAATCCACTGATGATCTCCAGGATCTTGTTGCGAATCGGGCTCGGGTCGATCTCGATATTGTCGTAAACCGATGACAGCTTGCGCAGCAGGGTCTTGGTGATTTTGCGATTCGCCGGGATGATGATCTCGCCGCTGCGGGCATTCACCACGTCAAGCGGGATCTTCTCGTTGAGCAGGATGTCGGAAAGTTTCTCCGTCAATTGCTCGGTCAAGTCGTTGTGCTTGGTCTGGTATTCTTCCTGGATACCCTTGGCCTGCTTCTTGTGCTCAGAAGGCGTCAGTTTTTCGCGAGCTGAATCATTCCGCGAGGAAACTCGCACGTCCATGACGATGCCGGCGCAACCGGACGGCACACGCAATGAAGTGTCTTTAACATCGGCAGCTTTCTCACCGAAGATGCTGCGCAACAGGCGCTCTTCGGGGGCGAGTTCGGTCTCACTCTTTGGCGTGATCTTTCCGACCAGAATGTCACCGGGCTTCACTTCTGCACCGATGCGGATGACGCCGTCCGGGCCGAGGTTGCGAAGAGCCTCCTCACCCACGTTGGGAATATCGCGAGTGATCTCTTCTGGCCCAAGCTTGGTGTCACGAGCACCGACTTCAAAGTCATCGATGTGGATTGACGTGTAAATGTCTTCCTTTACCACGCGTTCAGAGATGGTAATGGCATCCTCGAAGTTGTAGCCATTCCAAGGCATGAATGCGACGAGCACGTTTCGACCAATGGCAAGTTCGCCCTGATCGGTGCACGGACCATCAGCGAGCACGTCACCCTCTTTCACCTTGTCACCATGTCTCGCGAGCGGACGCTGGTTCATGCAGGTTCCAGCGTTGGAACGCATGAACTTGCGCAGCGGGTAAACGTAGATGCCCTTGTCAGGCTTCGACTTTGCTGCATGGGGATCGGCGAGGAACTGCTTCTCAGATATCGGCATCTTCCCGTCTGGTGTGACAATGATGCAATCCGCTGTGGCGGCTGCAACGATGCCGGCTCCCTCAGAGACGACCACTGCCCGGGAATCCCGCGCAGCCTTGCCTTCCATCCCGGTTCCCACGAATGGCGATTCGGAGACGAGCAATGGCACGCCCTGGCGCATCATGTTGGATCCCATAAGAGCGCGGTTGGCGTCGTCGTGCTCAAGAAAAGGAATCAGGCTTGCTGCCACGGAAACAAGCTGCTTCGGCGACACGTCCATGTATCCGCACTGGTCAGGCGTGACCTCGAGGAAATCACCACGGTAACGTGCGGTGATCATTTCCGTCTGGAACTTGCCCTTCTTGTCGATCGGGTTGTTCGCTTGCGCGATGAGGAAATTTTCCTCCTGATCCGCCGTGAGGTATTCGATCTCCCGCATCACGACCCCCTTAGTGATTTTACGATATGGAGTCTCTATGAAACCGAACTCGTTGATACGGGCGAACGTGCTCATCGAGTTGATGAGACCAATGTTCGGACCTTCCGGAGTCTCAATCGGGCAAATGCGACCGTAGTGAGACGGGTGAACGTCACGAACCTCGAACCCAGCCCGATCTCGATTCAGACCACCAGGCCCAAGAGCGGACAGGCGCCGCTTGTGCGTCAGTTCCGCCAGGGGATTAGTCTGGTCCATGAACTGGGACAACTGGGAACGACCGAAGAAGTCGCGCACCACGGCGGATAGCGCCTTTGGATTGATCAGTCGCTGTGGGGTCATCCCCTCAAGGTTGACATCGAACAAAGTCATGCGCTCCTTCACCAGACGCTCAGTGCGGGCGAGGCCCACGCGGCATTGGTTGGCAAGCAATTCGCCCACCGCACGCACACGACGGCTGCCGAGGTGATCGATATCGTCAAGGACACCTTCGCCACGCTTCAACTGGAGCAGGTAGCGCATCGCGGCGAGAAAATCTTCCGGCACGAGCACACGCATGTCGTCATCGATGCCCAGGCCGAGTTTCTGATTGATCTTGTAGCGGCCAACGCGTGTGAGGTCGTAACGCTTTGGATCAAAAAACAGGCGCTTCAACAGAGCGCGCGCATTTGCAGTCGTCGGTGGATCACCAGGCCGCAGGCGGCGGTAGATGTCTTTCAACGCTTCTTCTTCATCGCGAGCAGGGTCTTTCTTGAGTGACTTGATCAGCACGTCATCTTCCCGGGTATCCACCACAGGAATCGTCTTGTGCCCAAGCTCCAACAGCTGACGGACCACGCCAATGGTCAGCGGCTCATATGCCTTGGCGATGATCACCTCTCCGTCGAGAATGTCCGTGAACACCACTTTAGTGCCCAATTCTTCCTCGTCGAGGTTCTCTTTCAGCTTGAGGTTCTCAACATCGTAGAACTGGCGGATGATCGACTCATCATCCGGGAAGCCGATCGCTCTCAGGAAAGTCGTCGCGAGGAACTTCCGTCTGCGACGGCGACGGTCGAGGTAAACATAGAGCAGGTCGTTGGTGTCAAATTGAACTTCCAACCAGGAACCGCGGTCAGGAATGATTCGGAAGCCGTGCAGCTTCTTTCCATTCAAGTGAATCGATGTCTCGAAGCAAACACCTGGCGAACGGTGCAGCTGGCTGACGACCACACGCTCTGCTCCGTTGATGACAAAAGTGCCTCGGCGCGTCATCAGGGGCAACTCGCCCATGTAGACTCGCTCCTCTTTCGTGCCCGCCTCATCTTTAAGTTCAAAGGTAACGTAAAGCGGTGCACTGAAGGTCTCACCATCGCGCTGAGATTCCAGTGAGGTCAGCTTTGGCGTGCCCACCTCGTAGCTCTTGAAGTCGAGCCGCAACTTGTCGTCGTAGCTGTCGATCGGAAATACTTCTTTAAAGACAGCCTGGAGACCGACTTCTTTGCGCTTACTCGGCGAAGTTTCCTGCTGAAGAAAGTCCAAGTAAGACTGGATCTGAATCTCGATGAGATTCGGCGGTTCGATCGGTTCTTCGATTTTTCCGAATTTGAGTGTTTCCGACATATGCTCTTTCTGTTAAGGCTTGTTAGGTAGGCGGGTTGGCGAACGGAAGTGAACGGTACAGGTCAGCTATTCGCCGTTGGATCGTTGGATGAACGAACTACGGTAAAAGCGAAATGCGCGTAGGGACGGCGAAAGGGAACTGGCTTTGCAGAAGCAAAGTGAAGTGAGTAACACGTTTATTACGTACGAAGGCACCGATGCCGCACCCCGTTTGGGTGCGAACCGATGGCCGTGTCTGGTAGAATCTGAATGTAAACGCGTGTGAACGAATCAAGTCGATGTGGATAAATTGCGGCGTTGCCGTCGTACAATCTTACTGGGGAACTCTTAACTGGGGAATCTTGCGGGAAGGCCTGGACTGAACTGATCTGATCTGAACTAAACTGAGAGAAAATATCCGCGTTCCGGTCGCTGAATGACCGGAACGCGGAAAAAGGTAATATGTTCGAAGAGATCGAGGTCTTATTTGATCTCGATCTTCGCTCCAGCAGCTTCCATCTTCTTCTTGAGTTCTTCAGCTTCGGCTTTGCTGACGCCTTCACGAAGTGTTTGTGGTGCACTTTCAACAAGCTTCTTGGCTTCGGCAAGGCCGAGTCCAGCAACCGCTGCGCGCACTTCCTTAATGACGGCGATCTTGTTGCCACCCGCGTCAGTGAGAACGACGTCGAATTCGGTCTTCTCTTCTTCAGGAGCCGCAGCAACTACCGGACCAGCAACAGCTGCCACAGGAGCAGCGGCGCTGACGCCCCACTTTTGTTCGAGTGCTTTGACAAGGTCCGCCACTTCTAGGACGGTCATGCCGCTGAGTTCTTCTACAATTTTATTTAGGTCTGCCATTTTCTTTTGGTGTGGTATCGCCGTTCACTGGAGCCCCAGAGAGTTTGAAGCTGTCAGCCGACAGCCCGGCGAGGAACCGTTTGGTGTTAAAATGCCCCGGCCCATTTTGGTTCGAGGACTGAGAATCTGTTGAATTAATTGAGATTAGCCCTGATCGGCCTTGGCCTGCAGGACGCGTGCGAGTGAGGCTCCGGGCTCGTTGAGCGTGCGCACCAGCTGGGAAGCAGGGGCTTGAAACACCCCGAGCAGTGTGGCGAGGAGAACATCTCTGGTAGGAAGATTTGCAAGCGCCATGATTTGCGCCTGAGAAAGGAGATTGCCGTCCATAGCACCAGCGCGGATTTCCGGCTTCTGGAACTCTGCCGCAAAGTTCTTTACGATTTTCGCCGCTGCACAAACGTCGCTGTTACCGGAAACGATTGCACTCTGGCCTTTCAAATGCTCCGCGAGCCCATCGGGAAGCCCAGCCTTGGCACAGGCTTGCTTGACGAAGGAGTTCTTAGCAACGTGGAAGGTGGATCCAACTTCGCGCAGGCGTTTACGGATCTCGTCAAACTGCCGCACCGTCATGCGGGCATAGCTGACGACGATCACATAAGGAGATTGGTTCAGGCGCTCAAGGAGGCCGTCAATGATGATTTCTTTATCTGGATTCATCGGAAAGTCGGTTAAATGGTTCTCAGACTACGTACTTGCTGGCGTCCACTCTCACCGATGGTGACATCGTCGCAGTGATGGAAAGGGATTGAATATAACGGCCACGGGCCGTCGGCGGCTTGGCGCGTTGCACGGAATCAATGACTGCTTCGACGTTTTCAACAAGCTGCTTGGCTTCGAAGGAGAGCTTCCCTGCGCCGACGGAGATATTGCCATTGCGGTCGAGCTTGAAGTCAACGCGTCCAGCTTTGACTGCCTTGACTGCGGCTGCGGTGTCGTTCGTCACCGTGCCGGTCTTCGGATTCGGCATGAGCCCGCGGGGGCCCAGTTGCCGACCAAGCTTACGCACTTCAGCCATTGCATCTGGGGTTGCAACGGCGACATCAAAGTCCTGGTAGCCAGCTTGAACTTTCTTAATCAGATCTTCGAAACCAACTTCTTCGGCACCCGCTGCTTCAGCAGCCTTGGCTGCGTCACCCACAGCAAACACGACGACTCGCACATTCTTACCACTTCCGTGTGGGAGTGGACATGTGGATCGGATCATTTGATCGGACTTCCGGGGATCAACTCCCATGTGCATCGAGACCGTCACGGTCTGGTCGAATTTTGGGCTCGGGAACTTTTTGATCAGCTCAGCCGCTTCTTCCAGAGAGTAGCGCTTTTCTTTG
>JAQCER010000031.1 GCA_027618625.1 Verrucomicrobiota bacterium | reverse complement strand
GCCCCTGCTTACTAGACTCTCCGCTTCCCACGCCGCTGCTGCTCCTCGCTTACCAACGGATCGGGGGCCGTACGGCCGCCTATGGGCGCTTTGCCGCATGCAGCAGAAACTAGAAGCGGGGTCATTCGCCCAAATGCCCTCATACAAGTTGTGAAGAAACAGAGTACTGGCTCCGCGAGCCCGCCTAAGCCCGCCCCTGCGGTGGTCGATCGACGAATCGAGCATGTGATCGAGTCGGAACTGCGTCTCGGTCTGCCCGCTGCCGCTCTGCTGCTAGCCTTTCAGGCACTCTACGACGCCGTGACGCTGGGCAGCCGGGCCGACGATCTCGTCACACTGACTCTCGGTTCAGCTGTGCTCTGTGCTGTCTCGTGGGTGATTATTCGGGTGCGATTTCTAGCGATTCCCCGGCGCGTCATCGCCGCAATCGTCGTCAGTTCCGCCGTCGGCCTGCAGATCACGCACTACGCCTATACCGGTTCCCTGGGCTACGCCCTAGCCACCGGACTGGTGAATGTCGCGGCCGGTTATCTCATGATCTGGCCCCGCTGGGCCATTGGACTCTAGGCTTGCTCCTCCATCGCTTGGATTTCCGTGACCTACCAATTCGACGCGCCGCCTGATGGTGTCTTGGCATTCGCCGCCTCGCTAGTCCCTTTCCTGAGCATGGCGCCCTACATCTCGAAGGCTCGTGAATCCGCCGTCTTGAGCGATTCCGTGTCCGAGTCGGATCGGCTGTCTCAAGCCGATAGGGCCATCCGCCGGAATCGCCAGTTGGAGGCCCGCCTAGAACTCATTCAGGGCGCCGGGGACGGTCATTGGTTTTGGGACCTCAAAACGGACAAGTGTCAGTTCTCCCAACAATGGGCGGCGATGTTGGACTTCGGCGCCGAGGAAATCTCCGGCAAGCCCGACGCCTGGTTCAACCGAATCCACCCGCACTACCTGCCGCAGGTGAAGGAAGACCTCTCGGCACATCTTTACGGACGGACGCCTCGGTTCCAGAGCCAATATCGGATCCAAAAGCGCGACGGCTCCTACATTTGGGCTCTTTCTAGGGGCACTGCGCTGCGCGACAAGGAAGGCAATCCTGTTGCGATTGCCGGACTACAAACCGACGTCACCCATCTTGTCGTGGCCGAGAAGCAAATCCTCGACGACGCCTTCCAGGACCGTCTAACCGGCCTGGCCAACCGCAAAGCCTTCATGGTACGCCTCGACCGCGCTCTCGAAGCGGCCCGCCACGGCGGCTCTCTCTTCGCTGTGATCTTCATGGACCTCGACCGCTTCAAGATCGTCAACGACACCCACGGCCACATGGTCGGCGATCAGTTGCTCGCTTCGACGGCAGCCAGACTACGGACTTGTCTGCGCGAGAAGCGCGGAGATATCCTCGCCCGCTTCGGCGGCGACGAATTTGTTGCGCTGCTCGAAGATCTACGCGATCCGGAGAACGCGATCACAGTCGCAACGCGTTTCCAGCGCTCCTTACGTGCGCCCGTCCAGATTGGCGAACACGAACTCAGCACCGGCGTGAGTGTTGGTATCGCCTTCAGCAACACCGGCGTGGAACGCGCCGAAGACATGCTGCGTAACGCCGACACGGCCATGTACAGCGCCAAGGCTCTACGGAACGGCGAGATTTCGATTTTCAATAACGAGATGCATGAGAAAGCCATTCGCAGCTACTCGCTGGAGAACGATCTCGCCAAAGCTCTCGGCCGCGGAGAGTTCTTCCTCAATTACCAACCTATCCTCACGCTGTCGACTGGACGCATCGTCGGCGCCGAAGCTCTCATCCGCTGGCAGAGGACGCCTGAGCAAGTCGTCGGGCCCGCGGAGTTTATTCCCATGGCCGAAGAGCACGGCTTCATCTAGGAGATCGGCGAATGGGCGCTGCGCGAAGCTTGCCTTCAAACCTTGGCTTGGCAGAAGGCCGGTCATCCCTCGATTCGTATGGCTGTTAACCTTTCGGCGAAGCAGCTCCAACTCAAGCATTTTCCGGAGACCGTCGAGCGCATCTTGGCCGAGACCGGTCTATCTCCGTCTTTTC
Organism: Verrucomicrobiota bacterium; assembly: GCA_027618625.1. Classification (GTDB taxonomy): domain Bacteria; phylum Verrucomicrobiota; class Verrucomicrobiia; order Verrucomicrobiales; family DEV007; genus JAGROY01. The sequence continues at coordinate 10,262 of JAQCER010000031.1, read as the reverse complement.
TTGACCTCGAATTGACCGAGACGGCGCTGATGATGAACCTGGAAGAGGCTTCAAAGCTGATCGATCGGCTTCGCCAACTCGGCGTATCGATCGCAATCGATGATTTCGGCACCGGCTATTCGTCCCTGGGATACCTGCGCACTCTGTCCTTCAACTCGCTCAAGATCGACCGCTCATTCGTCGCCGACCTGACCGTCGACGCAAAAGCCCGCGCCGTAGCCGAAGGCCTCATCGACCTGGCTCACCGTCTGCGCTTGAAAGTCACAGCCGAGGGCGTGGAGACTCCGGAACAGCTGGCCTACCTCAGCCGTTCCGGGTGCGACTACTTCCAAGGCTACCTCGCCAGCAAACCGGTAGCGCCCGAGCGCTTCGAACAACTGCTCGGCGACGGCGGGCAGCTGAAAGCCTTGGCCAAAGTACTGCAAGGGGCCCCATCGACCAAGCTGACGGCAGGGCGCAGAGTCGGCGTGGGGACCGTGACCGCCAAGAGCAGCTAGGCCCGCATGCGACCTGCACCCTCCTATTGCTAAGATCGATACTTCAACCCCCTTCTGCGGAGAGGTGGCCGAGTGGTTGAAGGCGCACGCTTGGAAAGCGTGTGTAGGGGAAACTCTACCGAGGGTTCGAATCCCTCCCTCTCCGCCATTCGGTACTGATTCTACGGGACTTATTTGCTAGGTCGCGGATCAGTCCACAAGTTAGTCCACAAATGCGACGGCGCTAGGCGTCTGCCCATTGCCGTAAAGCCAAGCGCGACAACATTCTTCTTAAGAAAGAGCGCGTGGGCCTCCCCACCCTTGCCAGCGTGAATCCCCCAGATAGTTTGTGAACCCATGTCTTACCCCTCCGGCCAATCACATCCCGCAAGCTCATTCCGCACCCTCCTGGTAAAGGTACCTCTGGAAACCGGCGAACAGCCCGCCAATCTCCTCAGGTCTCCCAAGATCGGCCACAGCATCGGCTATCGAGTGGTGGTACTTGAGTCGCAGCAAGGGCGTCAGCTTTTCCTGATCCAATTCCGCCACGCCGACGCTGACGTAGTGCTGTAGTACGAAGTCGAGGAAAGCCTGCTGCTTAGCTGTGAAATGAGAATGGATGTGGACCCTGGCCTGGGAAGCTCTGGCATCGCGGGTGACAGGCGGCATGGCATAGGCAACATGGGCCAACACGTCGAACAGGTCGCTCTTCTCTGCATCGATGATCTTCTGCATCTCCGCTAGCTGGTCGTAGCCGAAACCCTTCTCCGCCAATCCATCCAATAGACGTCTTCGGGTATCCGGTGCGCTCCAGATTGAGAACGGCACTGCAAAACTAGACCACAGAGCGGCGGAGTGAAGGAGCCGGAAGGCGCCGGAAAACCAGACCGCAGAAGTGGTCTAGTTTTGCAGTGCCGTTCTCAGATGCTTAAGGCCCGGCCGCATACAATTGTCATATGCGCCCTGATTTTACGGGAGTCTGGAAGTTGATCCGCGGCGAAAGCGATTTGGGTTTTCTGCCGCCGCCGGAATGGCGCCTGGACACGATTGCGCACTTGGACCCTCAGTTGCGCATCCGGACCCGGCAAAAAGACGCGAACGGTGACACCACGGTCGACCGCGATCTGACAATCGGCGGGGACGTGGTGACAATCATGATCCGTGGCCGAGAGCGCCAAATCCGGGCGTTCTGGGAGGATGCCGCGCTTGTCGTGGAAGCTCGGTCCGAGGTAAGCGGCAATGCGCGCCGGATTGAGGATCGCCGTTCGATGGACCCGGGAGGGGAATGGCTCACCATTGAGCGCCTGCACGAGCAACCTGGCGGCGCCGTGAGGCAGCACCTCCGCATGCGGCGTCAAGTGCCGTAGCTGTGAGGTGGCCCAACCTTCAGACAACTGCACCAATCAGATAAATCGGTGCAGTTCTGATGGCGCAGGTACACGGCACTGTATAGTCTTGCCAAACCAGCGTTTCCGATTGCGTGCGATCACATCGTAGACAAAATCGCGCAGCGCAGCCGGGACCAACCGGAAGATTCCCAGAACAGAGAAGGGCAGCCCGAGCAAGGTCAGCATGCGCAGAACCGCGTCGGAGCGAAGGCGGATACGCTGGTCCTCGACGACGATGATGGAACCGGTGCCGCCCGGAGGAAGACCGCTTTGCGACGCAAACGCTGCTCCGGTTTCAGATTGACGCGCGGCGAAGCGAAAAACCTCTTTCCTGTCGAAGCGCAGCAGGAAGTCAATCCAGCCATTACAGAAGCTGCACTCTCCATCAAACACGACGACTGCGTATTGCTTCATAACCTTTATCATCTTCTTATGGTTTGCAGAGCCGCCAGTGCGCGTTTGCGCGCCGCATCATGATCCACGATTGGCGCCGGGTACGTTTTCCCGAACTCGACTCCGGCTTTGCTGAGTATTGTTGCCGGCGCTTTCCAGGGCTTGTGTATCCATTCGTCCGGCATGCCAGCCAGTTCCGGAACCCACCGACGGACGTATGCCCCGGAAGGATCGAACTTCTCACCCTGAATGACGGGATTAAAGATTCTGAAATAGGGTGCTGCATCAGCGCCACAACCTGCCACCCATTGCCATCCGAGAGTATTGTTGGCCAGGTCCGCATCGACCAGCGTGTCCCAGAACCAGGCCGCGCCTTCCTGCCACCCGATCAATAAGTGCTTGACGAGAAATGAGGCGACTACCATTCTCACCCGGTTGTGCATCCATCCGGTGTGCCACAACTCACGCATTCCCGCATCGACCAGCGGGTAACCGGTCTTGCCCCGCGTCCACGTCCGCAGCGTCCTCGGATCGGTCTTCCACGGGAAGGTCGCAAACTCCGGCCGGAGTGCCTGCTCCGGGGATTCGGGATGATGATAGAGAAGTTGGTGGGCAAATTCCCGCCAACCAAGCTGCCTGAGATAGGCCTCGCATGCGGCGCGGTTGCCGGCAATGCCTTGGCTCATCAGGTTCTGGACCGCTCGCCAGACCTGCCCGGGACTGATTTCGCCAAAATGCAGATGCGGTGAAAGCCGCGACGTGCCGATGACATCAGGCTTGTCCCTGCCCACGGGATAGTCCTGAATTGCTTCTTCACGAAAACGTTGCAGTTGGATTTTTGCGCCGGCTTCGCCCGGCTGCCACATCGCTCCCAGTCCGCCTGCCCAATTAATTGACGGTTCGAGGCCGAGTTCTGGCAGCTTTAATGAGCAGGGCCATGTTTCGGGTGCGCGAAGCCTGCCGGACGCGTCCTTCGAAGGTAGCGCTGGGGCATTGGTCAGGCAAGTCCGCCAGAATGGCGTAAAGACCCGAAACGGCTGTCCACTGCCATTTCGGATTGCCCACGGTTCAAACAGCAGGCTGCCATTAAAGCTCGCTACAGATAAGCCGCGCTCCCGGAGTTCCGCTTTGAAATCGCGATCCCGGGCTACCGCAGCCGGTTCGTAGCGGCGATTCCAAAACACGGCGGAGGCGCCAGTCTCCGCCAACAGATCGTGCACTGCCGCGCGGGTCGGACCGCGGCGGATAATCAGCCTGGAGCCCCGCTTTTCGATCTCGGCGCTCAGTGCCGCCAGTGATCGATTCAGCCACCATTCGGAAGCTGCGCCGGGACGCCAGACTCCATCCTCTTCCGGCGACCAGATGAAAACCGGGATCACTGGACCGCCGCGATCAACCGCCGCCGCCAGTGCGGGATTGTCGGACAAGCGTAAATCCTGTCGAAAACAAACCAGAGTCGGAGCTAATAAGGATTCATCGACCATTATGTGGAATCACGCAAGACCTCGGAAGATAGGGTACTCGCGGCCAATACCCGGTCCGAAGTAAGCCGCAACTCTCTACCGAAATGAGGGTCGCCTACTCGACGTTCAGCTTGGTGCCTTTCGTTTGCGTCTCAGATATCATCCGGATACGCTGATCGAGAAGATCGCGAAATCCCTTGAGGAATTCGACCGTCCCGTTCCTGAAATGCTCTCCGGCTGCGTCTGACGGCATCATCATCCGCAGCATCTCGGAAACTGCCGGCCCCTTGCCGCCACAGATGCATCCGCGTGTTGTACCCGCCCCTTCCGGTGAAGTGGCTTTCGGTTCTTCTTTCGTCTCACTCATGTGCCGCTCCTCATTTCGATGACTAACATATCCTGCTCCAGACGCGCTTTGGATGGGACCAGCGAAGCCATGCTGGTGGGAAGCCCAATGTGCCGCCGGTACGTTCCCACTTCAACCACCAGTTCATCCGCCTTCTTGAACAATCCGATCTCAGCTTTCTGGACGAAAGGCATTCGGAGCCTGACCTCATAGTTCCCGTCTACAACGGCGAAGGAATAAGACTTTTCGGTCCGCGTGACCAGCGCCGGATCAATGGTCGACCCATAGAGACGATCGGAGAGTTCCCGCAACCCTTCATACCCCAGAACTTCGTGATTGAAGAGTGGCACAGTCGAGACGGGCAGGGGCGCGAAATAAGCTTCGATCTCGCGCAGAACACCACGCTGAGTTTTCCGCCAGCCTTCGAAGAAAGGATCGGTGATCTCGTCAGGCAGGACACGGTTCACAATCACCTGATCCACAGTCAAACCGTGCAGGCAGAAGTATACGAAGGCGCGCTGAGTCTCCCGAAGCACCATTTTTTCCGGATTGGTCACCAACCGCACGCTGGTGGTTTGCGGATCCTGCAGAACAGTATCGATTCCCTGGATCTTCTGAAACAGGCTTTGCAGATTACCAAAGTAGCTGTCCGGCGGCGCTTCAATCGGACCCAGCCGGTTGACGATGGGCCGGACTGCCTTCAGTATTCGGCGCTGCAGCGTGAAGACGTGTTTGGCATACCATTCGAGGGTCGTCGGGAGACTCACAAAACGGAGGGATTCGGCGGTGGGAGCGCAATCGAGCACGATGACGTCGAACTGCTTTTCTGCCCTGTATTGATTGACGTACATCATGGCGCTCAGTTCTTCCATGCCCGGGAAGATCGCCATCTCTTCCGCTTCCACATCGCTCAGGCCGGAAGTTCTCAGCACGGAGGTGATGTAGCCCGTAATCTCGCTCCAATGCCGCTTGATCTCCCGCTGGATGTTCACTTCCTGAATCCAGAGGTTTTCGTGAACGGACTTCGGGTCTCCGGTCGAGCCGTGGAATAGCGCGTCTTCCAGATCGAAGGAATCACCAAGGCTGTGAGCCGGATCGACGCTCATTACCAGAGTCTTATAGCCGAGCGCCGACAGTCTCACGCCGGTGGCCGCCGCAACGCTGGTCTTGCCGACGCCCCCCTTGCCGCTGAACAGTAAAATTCGCATCGGGATTACTTCGACCGCGCGAGCTGATCCAGCACCTCAAGGACTTCTCCGCTGTGACGCGCCGGAGAAACTCCCGTCCAGACTTTTTCGATCCTGCCAGCCGGATTCACGAGGAATGTGTTGCGTGAGGATATCTTGTAGCCTAGAGGATTCGTCAGCGAGCCGTACCGCCTTGAGACCTCCTTCTCCGTATCGGCCAGCAGCTTGAACGTCAGGCCCTGTTTGGCACAGAACTCCTGATGGCTGTTGGCGGAGTCCACACTGACACCGACAATAACCGCGTGATGTTGTTCGTACCGGGCGAGGTCGCGCTGAAAATTGTGCGCCTCGATGGTGCAGCCGGTGGTTCCGTCCTTTGGATAGAAATAGAGAACCACCCACTTTCCTCTGAAGTCGTGAAGGCTCACTTTACTCCCGTCCTGGGAGGGCAGCGCAAAATCGGGAGCGGTTTGGCCGGCCTGCGGCGCAGTATCGGCCGCGAACACTCCCGCTACAAGCAACAAGCTAAGCATTATGGTCCTCATGTAATCCTTTTTCGCAAAAGCGTTTGGTAATTCGATGCCGGTGGCGGAACATCTGGCGCAGGCCGAGCTGGACGGCCCAGCCAAGCAGGCGATTCACCCACGGGCCTCCCGGCAGACGATAGTCGATACGGTCTGTTAACCGTGTTGAATCCCCCACCCGCTCGAATTCATGACGGTGAGTCCACTGGGCGAAAGGGCCGCTGATCTGCTGATCCTCGAACAAACGATTCTTCTCGTATGCCGAGTGAAGGGCGACCCATGGAAAGGGCCCAATCTTCAGTTCCACTCGCGAACCAGGTTCGATGCCCCCTTCTTTTCGGATGACTCGTACCGGAGGAAACGGCGGATTGAGAAGTTTCAGAGCGTCTTCCCGCTCATGGAATGCAAATACGCCCTCGACCGGGGCGTTAAGCAAAACGCTCTTGAGGAACGTGGGCAGGTCAGTTCTCCGTTCCCGCCCGGACGGCGATGCCGCGGAGCATTCCGCTGAAGACAAACTCGTGCAGCGGGCGAACGGAATACCAGTAAGCGCGACCCAGCAGGCCCCGGGCATCGAAGGTAGCCGTTTGCCTGATCAAACAACCTGCGGAGTCTCCAGCCACCTCGAATTCCAGCCAGGCACGGCCCGGAAGCTTCATTTCCGCTGACAGGCGAAGACGCTGGCCGGGCTCTATTGCCTCAACCCGCCAAAAATCCACTGTGTCCCCTACCTGCAGCGCGTCAGCGTCGCGCCGCCCCCGCCTGAGTCCCACGCCCCCGGCCAGGTTGTCGAGCCAGCCGCGAAGCTGCCATAACCAGTTCGCGTAGTACCAGCCTCTTGCCCCGCCGATCTTCCGGATCGGCGCAAAAGCAGCTTCCGGGCCTACGCTCACGCGGATCGTTCGGGAATCGGTCAGCAGGTGCTGCCCGTTTGCCTTGAGGGCCGCCGCGATCGCTTCGCGAAATCCACAGGGCTGAATCGGGAAAATGCTCAGCGCCGTCTGATCTTCGACCACAGTCTCGTGCCGAATGCTGTCAATCAGCTTGCGGCCTACGCGCACATAAAGCGGCGTTATCAGGCCGAGCCATAGACTGGACAAGCGGGGCGTCAGTAATGGGACCGAAATGACCAGACGCTTCAAGCCCCTCTGCCTCGCGTACTCGCGCATCAGGCCGCCATAGGAGACCCGATCCGAACCGCCGATCTCAAAAGTCTTGTTTCCTTCAATCGGAAGATCGAGGGCGGCAATCAGATAGGAAAGCAGATCAGCGATGGCAATCGGCTGGGCGGCAACCGAAACCCAGCGGGGAGCGATCATCACCGGGAGCCGTTCCACCAGAGCCCGGATCATTTCAAACGACAGACTGCCGGAACCGATGACGACCGATGCGCGGAATTCGATAACCGGAACACCCGTCGACTTGAGTATCTCGCCAACTTCCTGGCGACTGCGCAGATGTGCCGACAACTCGTCGGTGCTTTGACCCAGACCTCCCAGGTAGATGATCCGCTGAACTCCCGCCGCTCGCGCCGCATTTGCGAAGTTTTGCGCGGCCACGCGATCCTGATCCTCAAACGACTGCGTGGAGCCCATCGAGTGAACCAGATAATAGGCCGTCGTAACGCCGGCCATCGCTTCATTCACCGAAGCCGAATTCAGGACGTCTCCGGCCTTCACCTCAACCCCGGTCAATCCCTTTTCTTTGAAGGCTTCCGGCCGACGCACGAGGCAACGCACGGGATCACCTTCCTCATGCAGAGCCTTGAGCAGTTCGCCGCCGACGTAGCCGGTGGCGCCGGTGAGTAGAATCAGCGGTTTCACTGGACGCACGTCCTCTGTTCCGCGAACAACTCCTGTATTCGCTGGCGCCGGTAGTCGAAGATCCGCCGCACGTCGCTACGAACCTTTAACGCATGAACCAGTCGCCCCAATAGGCCGAAGGGCAGCCGGTAGCGAACTATATCGATCATCCTGGTTTTACCCTCATGTGCTTCAAAACGGTGCGTGTGGTGCCACAGCTTGTAAGGCCCCGATCTCTGCACGTCTACGAAACGGTGTGGCGACTGCCACTGGCGAATCTCGGTCCTCCAAAAGATCGGCATTCCGTGCAGCCGCAGCCGGTAGCGAATCTCCGTACCCGCCGAAACAGCATCGGAACTGATCGCCAGAATCCGAAAGCCCAGCCATGGCGGAGTGATCTCCTGCAGGTTGCGGGCGTCCGCAAAGAACGCAAACACCTCATCGATTGGACGGGGGATCCACTGTTCTCTGCGCAGGGTATGAAATCTCATCATTGTCTGAAGATCACGAGAGCCGGGACGTTTTTACCTACGGCTGCGGCCGACCAGGGAGAGGAACTCGTTCCGGGTCGCGCTGTCTTCCCGGAATGCACCCACCATGGCACTCGTCACCGTGCTGGATTGCTGCTTTTCCACGCCGCGCATCATCATGCAGAAATGGCTTGCCTCGCACATCACGGCCACACCCCGCGGCTGAATCGCCTAGGACATTGCATCAGCCACTTCCTGGGTAAGCCGCTCCTGCACCTGCAGCCGGCGAGCGTACATATTCACTATCCGCGGAATCTTGCTGAGCCCGATCACCTTGTTCGTAGGCAGGTAGGCCACATGCATCCTGCCGTGAAAGGGCAACAGATGATGTTCGCAGAGGCTGAAGAACTCAATGTCCTTTACCAGCACCATCTCATCAAACTTGACCGCGAACAAAGCACCGTTGACTACGTCTTCCAGCCGAGTCTGGTACCCGCTCGTCAGGAAGCGCATCGCTTTGTCCCATCGCTCAGGGGTTCTTCTCAAGCCGTCGCGAGTCGGGTCCTCACCCAGCATCCCCAGTACTTCTTCCATATGAGACGCAATCCCCGTCACGGGAGGCGAAATCATCTTGCCTGCTGCTGAGTTTCTCACGCGTTCACTCCTACCGGAATACGCAGCGCGCCGCTGAAAGCCGCGGCACGCTGTTGAATCAATTTGCCTCATCTGAGGCGAGCCATTCGTCATCGCATCATCCAAAACATCATCAATCACTTAAACCGTTTCCCGAGGATTACACTACGGCCCCGGTGGGAAACGTTGTCCGGCGGTTATTTCGGCAACATCACGGTGTCGATCACGTGGATGACGCCGTTCGAGGTCTCGATGTCCGTTTTCGTAACGTTGGCCTTATCGACCATCACGCCGCCATTCGTGGTCTTAATTGTGATGCTCTCACCTTCCACCGTCTTTGCGGATTTCAGTTTGACAACGTCGGCCGCCATCACCTTGCCTGCAACCACGTGGTAGGTCAGGATGCTCTGGAGCTTCGCTTTGTTTTCCGGCTTGAGGAGCGATTCCAGCGTTCCCGCCGGCAACTTGGCGAAAGCAGCGTCAGTCGGCGCGAACACCGTGAACGGGCCAGCGCCCTTCAGAGTATCGACCAGACCAGCAGCTTTGATTGCTGCCACCAGGGTAGTGAAGCCACCGGCGACTGCCGTGTCAACAATGTCCGCAGCCGAAGCCGGGGACGTCAGGGCAAGCATGCCCGCAACCAGTGCCGTCATACGTAGTTTCATCTTTTTCTCTTTTTGCGATCCGTCTGCGATTCACTCGTGCAAGCCTTGCATGCTCAACCAAGATAAATCACAATTTGATCTTAAGTGAAATATGTTCTACTATGGGGAAAATACAAGAACCGGCTTTCTCCAGCGGAAAAGAACTGCGGGAAATCGGTACTGAGAAGAAAACAAGTTTTCGGCATGGTATCTGACACCATCACGGCAGAACTCAGCAAGTACGGGATCGGCAACAAACTGCGGCGGCTCCGGCTCCGTAAAAGCATGGGGCTGCTGGAGTTAAGCAAACACACCGGCCTTTCCCTCGCCCTTCTTTCCAAACTGGAGCGCGAGGTGATGCACCCGACCCTGCCAACCCTCGCGCGGATTGCCATGGTCTTCAGCGTCGGTCTGGAATACTTTTTCAATTCGGAACCGAAGCCCGTGCTCGAGATTGTAAGGAAGAAGGATCGGCTGCGTTTTCCCGATGATCCGGACGCGGATCCCGTCTGCTACTACTTCGAGAGCCTGGACTTCCCGGTTCCGAACCGCGCCCTGAACACTTTCCTCGCAGAGTTCAACCTGATCACGCCGGAACAATGCCAGCCGCACCAACACGCCGGAATTGAAGTTCTCTACATTCTCACCGGCAAACTGGAGGTCCGCGCCGGCGAAGACATCCACGAATTGTCCGAGGGAGACGCCATTTATTTCGATTCGAGCGTGTCCCACGCCTATCGCCGAATCGGGTCCATGCGCACCACCGCGATGGTGGTCCTGCTCCCGCCCCGAACATAAGAAACGAGCAGGAGCGCTGAATGAACAAGAACCGAAGCTCGGAAGCCTGATTCTCGTTCAGGACCTCCAAGGTGAGAACGGCACTGCAAAACTAGACCACAAAGCGGCGGTGTGAAGGCGTCGGAAGGCGCCGGAAAA
>JAQCER010000030.1 GCA_027618625.1 Verrucomicrobiota bacterium | reverse complement strand
CGTCCGCCGATACCTCGTCCTACCGTTTCCTGAGACTGCAGATCGTGCCGAACTGAATTTCATTTCGTTTCATTTCGACGCGGCTCTGCCGACGCATCCAGCCGCACAAGTCTCCGGACTTGTGCGGCTTCTTTTTTGGGCGGTCGAAGGCGGCATTTTGGCAAAGCGAAAAGCGAATTGCTGTGACTATAGTTTAGGCACATCTTTCGCTAACTAACCCGATGACCAACGAAATCCCATTGCTCCGCAATGAACCCTTTGGGTGGCCGCCCATTTATTTTATTCAGAAGGTGTTGCGTCCGAGGCGACTGGCCAGTTTTACCCCCGTCCATCGCCGTTTTTAAGTTGAACGCTTTGAACGCTATCCGGCCACTCGCGGACCATGCCGTCGGGTCGGCTGTCCGCGATGCGTTGGATCAAGGAGAGTACCTTGCCGTCGCCCACCACACACGCGTCCGACTGGATCGGAGGCATCGACAAGCAAGTCCAGAACATCATCGCCGCATCCGCCAGCCACCCGCCAGCCGCCTGCGGCGCAGCCGCTCCCCATTCGTGATTATTCGTGCCATTCGTGGTCAAAAGTGATGAAACCAACAGATTTCAATGAAGTGCCATCCAAGCCGTCGGAGGGCCTGCTGGATTCTTGAACCACGAATTTCACGAATGAGCACGAATAGATCAGAACAGGAAAACCCGCGGCGGTCCGGAGTCGAGGGGCGGGGGCGCGACCGGGATTGAGGTATTGAGAAAAGGCAGGTGGGGCCGCCGCTGCTTCACCGCTGGGGCAGGAGCCGGAAGTAGGTGGCGGTAGCGTTGGCCGGATCGGGCCGATGCTCCCATTCTTCACCGACATTCCGGGCCTGCACCGTGTCCCAGCTTGCGAGGTCGCCGCTGGACTGGATGGCGACCGCCGTGCCCTCGACGCGTTCCCAGGCGAGCATCAGGCCGCTGTCCGCGAGCTTGCGAATCGACTGCCCCGAAGGAGGGCGCAGGGCTCGGACGACCCGGACATATCCCGTGTCGTTGGTCGTGACGATGAGGTCGCCGTTCGGTGCCAGCGCCACCGCACGGGGCTCCGCGATCTTGTCTCCCGGCGTCGTCACCGGCTCGCCCTCGCCGGCCCGGGTGTTCCCGGAGCGGGTGCCCGCGATGAAGAGGTGCGCGAGCCCATTCGTATCGACGAAGACGACGTCTCCGCCCTTCTGGGTGCAGACGAAGAAGCTGCCGTCGCTGCGGAATGCGATGCCCCGGACTTCCTCCAGGCCCACCTCCGTCGCCGGTCGACCGGAGACCGGTTCCTCCTCTCCGCCGTTTCCGGCGATCACGGTCTTGGTTCCATCCGGCCCGATGCGATAGACCCGATGCGCGCCGCGGTCGGTGACCACGAGCCGCCCCTCGGGGTCCAGCGCGATGTTGCCGAGGTCGGAAAACCCGCCAACCAGCGCCTCGCTGCCTCCGTCCGGCTTCCACTCCATGACGTTCGCGCCCGCGTTGTAGAGGATACGCCCGCCGCCTTCCTCAACCCAGAGCCCGCGCCCCAATGAAATGCCAGCGTCCTCCAGCACGGTGGAGAGGACGCCCTCGCGGCTGACCTTGCAGACCCGCCGATTGCCAATGTCGAGCACATAGACCGTGCCGTCGGGAAACGCGAAGAGCCCGTTGGGCTGGTTCAGCATCGCGTCCGTCGCCTTGCCCTCGCCCTTGCCCGGCTCGTGCGTGCCCGCAAAGGTCGTGACGATGCCGCCTGGGGTCAGCTTGAGCACGCTGTTCGATTCCTTGTCGGCAATGTAGAGATTGCCCGCCGCGTCGGCCATCGTCATGTGGGGATTCGACAGCTCCACATCTGTCCCCTTCCCGCCCTCGAACTCCGCCCGCCAGTCGTTCGAGTCCTCCGCAAGCCCGGTCCCCGCGACCGTCACGAGATTCCCGTAGGAAAGGGCGACCCGCTCGAATTCGTCGCCCGCGTCTCCCGAGCCGACCTGGCCATGCGCCAGAGAGGCAAACCCCGCCGCGAGGACGGCTTTCCAGTTCAAAAGGGAGGAGACTCGGTTTCGGAGGGGCGGGTTCATCGGTTGCGAGAGGATAGCGACGGGGGTTCGATTGCACAAGGTGATCCGCACGCTTCAGAATTTTGGATGCAGCGGAGGATGAAAATGGCCCCCACTTCTTCTGCCGTTCGCTTCCTAGGAAGACATCATCCGTAAATTCTCCGGGGAAAAATCCCTTTGCCTCGCTCGTTGCTTCAATACAGACTTCTGCGTGTGCCTCGTAGTCAGATGCTCAGAGGCGCGTCACCTTTCTTCTTGTTCCTTATCTGTCAGGGCGTCTGTTGCGATAGAGGCAGAAGCAGCGAATTTCTAACCTCCGACGGCAATCTTACGTTGCACTTCATCCCTCCTCCGGAGCCGCGGCGGCCAGAGAGGAGATCAACGCTCCCTGGTTCCAGTTGTCCCAGCCTTCGACGATCTTCCCGCCGACGACACGGAACCAAGAGGTGCCTCGGAAGACGACGGACTTCTGGGTCGGCTTGAGGCCGAAGGCGACGCCAGAGTGAGTCGCTTTCCCCTCCCACATGAGGCAGGTATCCTCGCCCTCCGCGATGACACGGAGGACGGACACCTCCAGGTCTGGGAAGACATCGAGCAGCGATTTCTGGAAGAGGCGGAAGTCGCCCGTTCCAACTATTTCCTTCCCTCCCTCCAAGTGGCCAGCGGCGTCGGGAGTCATCAGTTCGTCGATCAAGTGCTCCGCGCGTTTGTTCCAGACTTGGGTGAACCAGCGGGTGATGACTTCCTTGGGCGAGCGGGTCTCAGTTTCGGACATGGCGAATCGGATCGGTGGTTTGGCGATTTCTTTGTTGTAAGAGTCTTTGGCATCCAAACGTTCAACCGTGTCGAGCCCCCCGGAAAAAGAGGCGGGTTCCGTAAACGGAACCCGCCCCTAGGCATTGCATGTGGTAGGAATCAAGCGTCACTGACGCAGGTTTTGGAACTGCGCCAGTAAAATTTGTTTTCTGTGTCAAAAAATTTGCCCGCTGTTGCTTGTTTTGACACAATCTGCAAAGTTGACGATTGAAGCACCAACATCGACTTGCGACGGATGCCACAACATGCACCAACGGGACAAACGTTGACGAACTGAGCTTTCCAACCAGCTGATTTCAAGGCAGCTCCAGGACGAAACCTCCCCTGCGCTTTTTTGGGAGCGCGCAGCGGAATTTTCAACTGTCGAAAGGTTCAAGTTCATCTCAGCTTTGGGAGCAAGCGGCCTATTTTGGAGGGAGACCGCTCGAGGGAGACGTGGCACCTGGTGTCAGGATGCACGACCAAGGTAGTCTCCTACCTCTGGCATCTCACGAGCGCTGGAACCGTGCCAAATCCTTGGTTATTCTCTTAACTTATTTATTACCAGCGATTAGAAGAGATTCTAGTAGTGCCGTTGATTGGTTGCTGTGGGGGCGGAATCGCAGGATTCTTTCGATATGTTGAAAGATTCTTTCCCGGTAACGATACGTTGACGGTCGCTCTGTCGGCGTCTCTCATTTCACATCTTGCCAATGATTCTATGAAAGCATTCAGCGACCAGTTTTCCGTTTCAACTCGGGGTAAAGGCACTTACGAGGTCACTTCAGAAGTGAGCAAAATGGTACGTGCCAGTGGAATCGAATCTGGAACGGCCACGATCTTTGTTCAGCACACCAGCTGCAGCATGATTATTATGGAAAATGCCGATCCCAGTGCGCGGACGGACCTTCACGCCTACTTTGACCGGCTGGTGCCGGAAGATGAGCCGTATTTTGTCCACACCTGCGAAGGGCCGGACGATATGCCATCTCACATTCGCATGTGTCTGACCGATGTGGACAAAAATGTGCCAGTGATCGGCGGGCGACTGGCTCTTGGAACCTGGCAGGGATTGTTCTTGTTCGAGCATCGCCGGGCACCGCACACCCGCCGAATTGCGGTGAGCATTGTTGGAGAATAGGCGATGACCGATCACGTGTTGAAAAACGCTCGACATCTCTTAGGGGCTGCCAGAGGCATCGCGCTGTGAAAGACCGCATATCAGAGTTCCTGGCAGCTGGCGACTGGCGTCGGATGTTTGACGGAGAGGCGCTGGCGCGTGGACAGAAGCTTGCGCGGGCGAAGCAAGTGACCAGCGTCACTGCGGAACTGCTGGACACTGGTGACGTGGAACTGGCGGGCCGCATCATGGAAAGCGACGGCTGCCAGAGCGAGGCGATCGTTGCACTGTGGGACAATCCAGAGGCGGACGCGGACGGTGGGGACTTGGCATTCGATGCCAGCTGTTCCTGCAAGGTCGGAGTGAACTGCGCTCACTGTGTGGCATTGTTAGAGTATTTGGCAAAGGCTGCTGACGTGCGGTTGGAGATCGCATTTGGCGGCAGTCCTGAGGTGGCGAAAGTCACGGGAGGAAAACACCTTACACTGGAAGAAAATGCCGAAACTAACTCTGTGCCCGTCACTCCAGGCAGCGCAGGTGACGCTAGCAGGCCAAAGTTCCTGCTGCGAATCGAGCGCCGCCCAGACATGGAGTGTCTCGATTGGCTGCCAGCACTCTACGGGCACGCTTATGCCATTTATGGCGACTACCGCGTCGCTCTGGAACCGAGTGGCAACCTGCCGCCGATCGTCACACCGGAAGGTAAGATCCGGCGGGATCGTGTAGCCGAAATGGAAGCGGTGCAGACGCTCTACGCTCTCGACTTGCGACCCGGAGCGG
The DNA here is from genome assembly GCA_027618625.1 of Verrucomicrobiota bacterium. Taxonomy (GTDB): domain Bacteria; phylum Verrucomicrobiota; class Verrucomicrobiia; order Verrucomicrobiales; family DEV007; genus JAGROY01. The sequence goes on along the minus strand of JAQCER010000030.1, from coordinate 7,596 downwards.
AGCGGCCGCCGCAGTCTTTGAAAAAAGTTGCTCCGGCACCGCACGGCGATGGCGGCACTCTATGGGCCGCCGATCGCAAGGAATGGCCGCACCCGGATTTCTACTGGCAGAGGTTTCGGCACGAAGGCACGCCCGCGCTGGAACGTCGTGGCTGGGAGGTGCAGTTCTCACCTTGCGTGGGGCTCAAGCCGCTCATTTTTCGCACCGAAACCTGGCGGGCTGACATCGTTGAGGAGGGACGTGGCTGGTTCAGTCTGTCGGCAGGATTCGAGATCGGTGGAGAAAAATTCGAACTGCAGCCGATCCTTGCCTCGCTGGTGGAAAACCGGTTTCTGGAGGTCACTGCAGGTCTGCCAATGGGGCAGGAATTCATGGTTTTTTTGCCGGATGGCCGTGGGCTCGCGCTTCCGGTTGGCAGATTCCGCAACATCCTGACCACGCTTGGGCAGCTGATGGAGTTCCGCTTTACTGACGGCCCCATCAAGCTGAGCAAACTCGACGCAGCCCTGCTCTTACAGAGCAACAATGGAGAAGGCGAAGGCGGGGAAGGTAACGATGGATTCCAATTGGAAATCGAGGGCTCGGACGAAATTGAGCGGCTGGCCGAGTGCTTGACCAACTTTCAAAATATCGACCGTGTGCCGGTGCCCGCTGGTCTCTCGGCCAGTCTGCGGGATTACCAGCTCGACGGATTCTATTGGATGCAGTTTCTGGCGCGTTACGATTTGAATGGCATCCTGGCGGACGACATGGGTCTGGGCAAGACGCTGCAGACTCTCGCACACCTGCTTGCGGAAAAGGAGAGCGGGCGGAGCAAAGGCCGACCGTCACTGGTAGTAGCGCCGACCAGTGTGGTCGAGAACTGGCAGCGCGAAGCCGCCAAGTTTGCGCCGGATTTGCAAGTGCTCTTGCTCCAGGGGGCGGATCGAAAGGCGCACTTTGCCGAGATCGCCCGAGCCGACCTTGTGCTCACGTCGTTTGCCCTGTTGCCCCGGGATCTGGAAGTCTTTGCCGCCCATCAGTTTCACCTGATCGCACTGGACGAAGCGCAGCACATCAAGAACGCCTCGACGCAGGTCAACCGCGCCGTCTGCCAGTTGCAAAGCGCCCATCGCCTTTGTCTCTCCGGCACCCCGATCGAAAACAATCTGGGTGAACTCTGGAGTCTCATGCGCTTCCTTATGCCCGGGTTGCTGGGCAAGCGCGAGAAATTCAATGAGGAGTTTCGCACGCCGATCGAGAAAGACGGCAACGCCGAAAAAGGCGCGCAACTCAGACGGCGCGTCGGCCCCTTAATCCTGCGCCGCACCAAGAACGATGTCGCCAAGGAACTGCCGCCGAAAACGGAGATCGTTCACACTATCGCACTGAACGAAGCGCAGAAAGACCTCTACGAAACCGTGCGCTCAACCATGGACAAGCAAGTGCGCGAGGCGCTCTCCCTGACCGGCACCGAGTCGCAGATCGTCTTCCTCGATGCATTGCTGAAGCTCCGCCAGATCTGCTGCCATCCTCGCCTGCTCAAAAACCAGCAGCATCATCCGGACTCAACCAAATTCGAGTATCTCGTCGAGTTGCTCGACACCCTGCGTCAGGAGAGGCATCGCGTGCTGGTGTTCTCGCAGTTCACATCCATGCTCGCGATTATTGAGGCCCACTTGAACGAAATCGACTGCCCATGCTTGAAGCTGACGGGCGAGACGAAAGATCGCCAGCTGTTGGTCGAACGTTTCCAGAGCGGCGAAGGCGAAGTATTTCTCATCTCGCTCAAAGCCGGTGGCACGGGTCTTACATTGACCGGCGCCGATACCGTCATTCACTACGACCCCTGGTGGAATCCTGCCGCCGAGAACCAGGCAACCGATCGCGCTTACCGCATCGGTCAGGACAAGCCCGTATTCGTTCACAAGCTCATCTGCAAAGGCACCGTCGAGCAACGCATCCAACAAATGCAGGGGAAGAAAAGCCACCTCGCCGACGACCTGCTGTCCGGCGCGACCGAGAAACTCAGCCTGACTCCCGAGATCCTGGACGAGCTGCTCGGGCCCGTGGGGTAGGGGGCGATTCTCACTCTTTTGTGCCCGTCGATTCCTCATCGTCAGGCTTCGCCTCGTCCGCGTCTTTCCCTTTCTCAAGCTCCTTTTTCTCGGGCGATGGTTCAGCAGCTGGCTGTGCTGCCTTGGCGCCGTCGTCGCCAGAAAAGCGCTTCATGTCGATCAGCTCGAACTCGCTCATCGTGTCGAATGTCTCGGTATTCGCCTCCCAGTCCTCGGCCTTGGCTCCTGCGATGCTGATCACCGCGATGTCGATGGTGTTGCCCCAGAACAAGGAGTAGAGAATCCTGTAGTCCCCTTCAGTGACTTCGATGCAGGTGCGGCTGAATAATCCTTGGTTCGATTGGTCACAGACCTTGTGAATCTTCGTGGCCGCATTCTTTTTCTCCATAAAAAAGTCCTTCACGAACTGTTCCGGCGTTTTCCCAGTGCCTTCTACCACCCCGGTGAAAGCCTGGATTCTCATGCCCGTTTCATAACCGGCGTTCCCACCATTGGTGTCTTCTTTCGAAATCGTCCACAGCCACGAAGTTTCTCCGCTACCCTCATGATAGAACCAGTCCTTGGGACGAAGAATCTTGCCGCCTGTCGGTTCCATGATCTGGAGCATGAAGCCCTCCGGAATGTTGTCCACCTGGGCCTGGGCATGGAGTTCATTCGGAAGCAGAAAAATGCAGAGAAGCAGGCCGAAGTATCGCATGGAAGAATCTTGGTGAATGTTACGTTAACCGGCGCCCTGATCTTCCAGCCGACGTACTGGTGGATGATCCAGGTACAAGGATGGCTGATGATCGTCGATGGGGGTTCTTTCGTCAACTTCGGAGGCTCATCTGATCTTGACGTGATCTCTGGAGCAGTGCCGTGGCGATGGAGATCTCATTCGAAAGTGAAATGAGGCGCGGCAAGCGTCGCATTATTGCCGGGTCATTCGAGCCTGATCGAAAATCTGCTGAAGATCGCTGCGGTCGGCGTCGTTGAGGTCAGCAGTATCGATGAGATTCTTGGCAGTCTTCCAGTCTTCAGGCTGTGGGCCTTGAAACGAGAGATTGACAAGATCACCTGTCAAATAGCCGACCCAACCCTCCAGCAGTTGGTATTTCACTTCCGGGGAAAATCCGTCGGCGAAGCGCACAGCTCCCGCTAAATCACGAGCGGTGCGCGACGACTTGTCGAGATACAGTTGTGCCGTGAGTGCCACTGTCGCTTCGTTCGCAGAGGGGCGTTCCATCTCTATGAATGCCTTTGCTGCATCAGGTTCTGAATCGGCCCACCGCTCCACAATCTGGCTGTAGCGGTCCCATTTCGCTTCGTCCCCATGCACTTGACCATAGACATCCATCCGGGCCAGGAGATCGGTCCGAAACACAGCCGATAGATTGGTAAAGTCGTCCCGACTCAACGCCTCGACAAGCCAGTCAGAGCGTTGCGACTCGGAGAGGCCGTTCAGCCAGGCTTTTGCAGAATATGCAATCTCTTCCGGAGCTCCCCACGTCATTTCTGATGCCATCAGGGCGTGCACTTCGGAGGGGGTGCCTCCTGCAAGCATCTCGACGACCGTAGATTCATCACGATTTCGCAGGCATTCGAGCTTCAAAAGTTCCCTGAGATTCTCTGGCTGTCCATCGATCCATGTGAAGGCGGATCCGAGGTTTGCATCATCCCAGTTCCGGACAATGCTCTTCAGGAGTCCGATATTTTCAGCGGCTCCCGGTATCTCGCGAAGGAGCGCCAGCCCTCGCTGGCTATCGAGCTCAGCGATCTCGTCTGGATAACTTTGAACAAGTTCCCAAAGCTCGATCTCGGTAAGAACGTCAGCGTGGCAAACAAGTTTGGAGGCTAACGCCTGCTTAGCAGAATCATCCAACTGCAGGATACACTCAACCGCCGCTCTAGGCTCCCTCTTCAGCCAGGTATCGGCAATTTCATCCTTAAGATCCTGATCCTTGGCCACGAGAGCCGCCGCTGGATTGCTCATCGCCTCAGCCAGCATCTCGTCGGATCCGACACCGTTATAAATTCGCGAAATCTCTTTTCTTACTTCGTTAGAACCTCTCGTATGCTGCTCGTCGTCTTTGCCTTTCCATGCGGAAAGCAGATCCTCTGCGAACGCGATGGCTTCTACTGGGGCTACGAATTTTTCAACGCGGTCTATCCAGCCTGGTGCGGCGCTTGGGTCAGCTACAGAACGCGCAAAAACGATCTCCAAATCCAGGGTTTTGCAGAACGCCGCAAGTTGCCAAAGATGATCCGTCTTTGATAGGGTACCATCCGCTGCATCCGCTAGTCGAAAAGCGGTTGAAAGGTCCGCCTTCGAAATCAGGCGGAGTGTTTCATCAAGTTGATAGTGCCTTTCTGTTTTCGCGGTGGCACCAAGGCCTTGTAGAAAGCTATCAAGCGCCGTTGCGGCTTCGAGCGGATGCTTCTCAGCAAAGGAGGCAAGTGTCACCCCGACCCAGGTGATCTCTTCGTCTGGAGCGGTTGCTGCTGCCCAAGCCGCATCAAAGTCGTGTTTCGCCCACTCCTCCTGAAGATCCCATCGCAAGCGGAAGCCATCTGGGTCGTCACTCTTAGATCGGAGAAAACCGAGTGCTGCCTCTGGATCGACATGTGCCCAGTGCTGCATCGCTATGGCACACAGATGGGAACGTTCCATCGAAGACCGCTCTGAAAGGGTGTTGAAGAGATCGGGCAACCGCTCGGCTGGAACCGTGTCAACGAACTTCCTGAAGCCAGCGAAATCGAGGATCGAGGAACCCAAGTCTGGTACCTCGTGTGCTGAAAGTCTTCCTGGGGAACCTGACGTTTCATTTTGAAATTGCCGCGTGGTTACCCAGCCAACCCAGCCGAAGGGGATCGCTATGAGGATACCAATAAGTAAACGACGGTGGCGGGTCATTTTGATGAATTCGAGGGTTTGATGGCACGCTCCAGCGATATCCGGTCGGAATCAGGTAACAGGGGATCATCGAATACCGTCCACGCTGTCGACGGGTCTTCCTTTGCCAGATGGCCTTTCGCCGCGCGCAGGCACCGGTCACGCAGGGCCGGATCATCGATTGTCCTGGCCCAGGCTAAAGCGCCTTCAGGATCACCGTTTGCGGTGCCGAGCACCAATCCGGCAGTGGCAGCATCGCGAGAAAGATTGTCGGATCCGAGATCTGTGAGCCATGCGGAAGCTGCAGCAGGATCCTTTGCGCTCCACTCCTGCATTCCTGCGGTCAGTGTATCGCTGCGTGTTCCCTCATCGGAGACCGCTAGTGCAGCGCTCAATGTTTCGGGGCCGGGCGCAGCTTCGATCACCAGTTGCTGTAGCCACGCTGGCCACGACGTGATATCTGAATCGATCGCCGAACCGGCCTCAGTCCACTTTCTTAGAAGGGAGTCAAAATGCCAAAGCGTGTGGAAGAGCGATTCCTCCGCTGGCCGCTCTCTCGGTGCATGTTGCCCAAGCCAGTGCAGCGCCTCAGCCGGATCGGCTATTCCTTCGGCGATGATTGCGGCAGCAGCAGCGCACTGTTCTGTCGACACCATCTCCATCGCTTTCATCGGCGCGGTTGCCGGAACTTCACTCAACAGAGCGAAGAGCAGTGCCGCGTCCTTCGACGGGCCTTCCGTAATATCGGAAAATGTGGCGAGACTCAGAGGGCGTGAGAAGTCCACCTCGCCCCAGCCAACAGCTTCCATAAAGTATTCGACATCCGCAGGCTCATCAACTGCGAACTCCGCCATCCAGCGCACCCAGCCTTCGGCGTCGTCCTTCGGCCAGAACGTTCCTATTCCCCGTGTGAGGTCGTCCAGAAGTTCGTATTCTCCGCCCGTAAGACTACGCCAATGACTGTCGGCAAGTGAAAATCTCGCAGCATCGAGATCATACCTCGCCCAGTGCAGAAAAAAGTTGCTTATCAATCTGTTTACGTCGCCGTCGAAAACTTCGAAAGGCGGAGTGGTGAACGTTTTGAGCAACTCGACGGCGATCGTTGGCTTCGTTTCCGCTGCCGCCCAGAGCGCCTGCTCGATCAAAGTGAAATCTTTCCCAGCTGCTGCTATGGCCGCCACGGGATCGCGCCGCCCCCACTCCGCATACCGGAGAAGTTCAGTTTCCTCCGAATCAGGTTCCAGCCCTGCCGCCATGGCTACGTCCCGCGCCGACATGTTCAGGATCGCGTCCATCGCAGCTGCCCATTGCGCATCCGAATACGGACCGGCGGTTCCAGCCCCAGACTTGCCAATGCCAGTGGCAGCATTGACGGTTCGCGAAGGCGAAACTCCTGCCCCGTCGTTCATCCAGAGGGCAAGCCCCGCGCCCGTCGCAACGGCAGCCACGGCAACACCAGCTAAAAAGATCACGTCTGACTTCGGCATGGAACAACAGCTAGCCCACGGTGTGTATAGCATCTGCGATCACGAACTCAAGGATGATCCTCCTTCATTGTGATCTTGGTATCAGGCCTTAGATGGAGCAATGGAAGTGATCGTCAGCATCCTTCCTTGTGGGCTGTGGCAGCACTCTGCCATTTTCGGAAGTGGAACTGGGAGGTTGCCCTTGGCTGCTCTATCCGGTAGTCCTGCTGCCTGCCCGCTCGCATGCACGCATGACAGATCGCTTTCTGAGTTTTTGGTTCGCTGATACGGACGCCCGGATTTATGCGGCGTTCAGGGTGGCGTTTGCGGTGGTGGCTTTGCTCAATCTTGTCGACTTCATTCCATATCGTTATGCGTTCTTTGCGGATACTGGGCTGGTGGATCTCCGGGCAGCGCACACGCCCGGGCACTATGGGATACCGCACTTTTCGTTGTTCAATGTGTTCACCTCGGAGACCCATGTCGACGTGATCTATGCGATCAGTGCGGTGGCGATGGTGCTTTTAGGGGCAGGTGTGTTCACCCGGGCAGCGGCGTTCTGGGTGTGGATCTGGCACTTGACCATCACTTACCGATCTCCGGTCGCCACTGCTGGCTGGGACGACGTGCTGCGCGTGTATTCGTTCCTGATTCTCATTTCACCGCTCGGTGCGCGCTGGCCATGGCGGATGAAAAAGCTGACTCGCGCCAAGCTTGATCCGGCACCGGTGTATGGATTGCAGCTCATGTGGCTGCAACTCATGGTGATCTACCTGCACTCGGCGCTCTTCAAGCTTCCTTCAGAGGACTGGGTCAACGGGGAAGTGCTCACCTATTACCTGATGTCAACAAACGCGCGCTTTCCTTCGGCCTCGGTTGCGCAATTCGCACCGTTGTTGAAAGTGATGACGTGGTGTGTGCTGGCGGGCGAGATCCTCATTCCGTTCCTCCTGCTGTTTCGCAAGACGCGGCTGTGGGGAGCACTGCTCGGGATTTCCTTTCACCTGGGCATTTTCATCCTGTCGCGGAATCTCGGGCTGTTTTGCCTAACGATGTGGATTCTCTACATTCCGCTGCTCAATCCTCGAGCTGTGGAGTGGATTGAACAACGTTGGGGCCGTTTGCATCGTCGTTGATGCGAGAATTATTTAATTATTTATGTTAACCTGGGTTATTCATGAAGATCGTAGCGAGACGCCGC
>JAQCER010000029.1 GCA_027618625.1 Verrucomicrobiota bacterium | reverse complement strand
TGGACACGCATGCGCCGCAGAAATTCTGCCGCGTCATCCCCAGCGTCGTCGTGTAGAAGTGCACCGTCTGCTCGATGTTCTGCACAGTAAGCACCAGATGATCGAGCGCATCGATCTTCATTGCATGCCAAAGCTAAGAGGCTTTGATCGCAGCCTCGAATAATGTTTCGCGGCCATCGCACCCAAGAGGATTCCTGCGGTGTCGGCGAGAAAGTCTGCGGCATCACAAGTGCGCGTCGCGATAAATGCCTGAGAGATTTCCTCACCTGCAACCAGCACAAAAACGATTAGCGTTCCGAGCATCACAGGGCGCCCGGCCCATCGCAGCTCCCGGCAATTCAGGCTCAAATTGGCGAGCACCGAGAAGATGCCCATCAACACGAAGTGCCCAACTTTGTCCCCAAATGGAATCGCATACACGGTCTCCCACAGCTGCGGCATCGCTCCAGAATCCACCGAAACAATGAGACCGACAAGACCGGTTGAGAACGCCAAAAGTAACAAACGCACAGCCATGAACGTTGTGACAAACCAGACCGCATTTCGTTGAATCGACGCTCAAATCTTCTTTCTGCTGGTTTGCAGCCGCTGAATCGTTCCTTCGCTGAAATGTCTAACACCGCGCCGCGCTGGGCCAAAGGCGCTGCTATACAAGCCCAGAATGAATGCAGCCAATGTATTTCACCAGCGATGTTGCGGATTACGAGTGGTGTGGTTTGGTTCCCAACGTGAAATGCGCTGTTTTCCCGTCTGTCTGCATTCTAAGGGCGCTGGTACTTGCAACCAGTGCTGGCGCTGACGAGACGGCGTATATCCGGCCAGTACCGGTGAAGGTTCTCCTGAAGGTGAGGGCGGCTGCGGGCAAAGTGGCGATCGACGGTGTTCTGGACGTGCGCCATACGCATTGGGCGCCTGACTATTTGGTCGTGGAGTTCAGGGATGAACGTTCCGCCAATGCTGGCCTGCAAGTTCTCAGAGCGATGCCGGATGTTGGTTCGGCGCGCCTCCTGAGCACGGCGGCGCGCGAAGCCCGTGACTTTGATCTGAACGATCCTCTGGCAACCTTCTGTCCAACCGAGCCAGGCTACCAGTGGCATCTGGGCAACACAGGTGAAAATGGTGCGACGATCGGCATCGACTTAAACGTTGCTACAACATTGAACACGTTTCGCGGGGCGGGTGTAGCTGTCGCGATCCTTGATGATGCTGTTCAGATCTCGCACCCTGACATTGCTCCAAACGCGGACAATAGCCTGCACTTCGACTGGCTGGACGCCAGCGCGCCGCTGGATCCCGAAGGCACCAGCCTGGACGAACATGGCACTGCCTGCGCCGGGCTGGCGGCAGGTCGGGGTGGCAATGGGATTGGAATATCTGGTGTCGCTCCAGAGGCTTCGCTGGTGGGATTGCGAATGCTGGGCAACACGATCGACGATGAGGTGGAGGGTGCGGCATTGGCACATGAGGGGCAGGCGATTCACATCAAGAGCAGCTCGTGGGGTCCAAGCGATCGCACGACAGAGCCCGATGGCCCGGCTGAGCTCGCCGCCGCTGCGTTGGAGCACGGTGCCCGCACCGGACGCGGCGGGCTGGGGACGCTCTACGTGTGGGCGGCAGGAAATGGCCGCGATGACGGCGACTTTTCGAATCTCGACGGCTACGCGAATTCCATCTACACGATCGCAGTTGGAGCGGTGACGGACATGGGCAAGATCACCGACTACGGGGAGATGGGCGCGAACGTGTTGATTTCAGCTCCATCGGCCGGTGGCGGGCAAGAGCTCACGACGACAGACCTGGCAGGAATTTCGGGGAGGAACTCTGGCTTCTCCGCAGGGAATTATTCGAACCCTGACTATCGGAATGACTTTGGCGGGACCTCTGCGGCGGCTCCTCAGATAGCGGGTGCGCTGGCGCTCATGTTAGAGGCAAACCCTGATCTGAGCTGGCGCGATGTGCAAGAGGTCCTTCTCCGCAGCGGGAGGCGGGTCGATCCTGATGACCCGGGCTGGCTTGCGAATAGCGCCGGTTTCCAGTTTCATCCGGCACTGGGCGCGGGCCTGCTGGATGTCTCGGCTGCAGTTGGTCTCGCGGAGAACTGGGTATCGCTCCCCGCGCAAGAGAAGGCGTTTGTGGCAACGTCAGGGTTGTCTCTTTCCGTGCCCGATGGAGGCGCTGCAGGGATTGCGGTCCCCATCTCGTTTCCCGAGGAAGCCAGTGACCTGCGGGTCGAGCACGTTACCGTGGAGATCGTCGTGCGCCATGCATCCAAGAGCCAGGTGCAGATCAATCTGATATCGCCCACTGGCACCGTGAGTCCGCTGGCAATCCGTCACACGGCCAAGGGAACCGATCCCAATCGGGACATCGACTGGCAATTCATGTCCGTGTATCACTGGGGCGAACAACTTGCAGGCGAGTGGCAACTGGTGTTCGCCGACTCGGTGCCGGGCGTAACTGGAACGATCGAGAGCTACACCGTTACCGCGTACGGAAGTCGGAGCCCACGCAATCCCAGCACCTATCCAGAGTGGGCGGCGATCCATTTTTTGCCGGGCCAGGAAAGTGATCCGGCAGGCGATCCCGATCGCGACGGATGCGCCAACCTTGTCGAATACGCACAAGGAACCGATCCTCTCGAAGTAGCCAAGCAACGCCAGCAGGAGCCGTTTGCATTCCGCAGGAACCCGGCGCTTGAGGACATCAACTGGACGGTGGAATATTCCAGTGACCTTGACGCCTGGATTCCGGCGCAAGCGACGCTGCTCCGCACCGACATCGATGGCATAGAGATCCTAAGGGCCACCGCTCCAGAAGGAGAAACCGCGTCAGGATACTTTCGCCTTCGTGTCGAAGTTCGGGATCTTCCCTAACGAACTAACACTTTTCAATAGGACTGCGCACCATGTTGCCCCACTCGGTCCAGCTGCCGTCGTAGTTGCGCACTTCCTTGTAGCCGAGCAGGTGGGTGAGCACGAACCAAGTGTGGCTTGAGCGTTCGCCGATGCGGCAGTAGGCGATGATTTCTTCGGCGTCACCCAGGCCCAGGCCTTCGGTGTAAATGGCACGCAGTTCGGCTGCGGTCTTGAAGGTGCCGTCGGCATTGGCGGCAGTCGACCATGGGCAGCTCTTCGCTCCCGGAATGTGGCCGCCGCGCAGGACTCCCTCCTGAGGATACTCGGGCATGTGCGTTACTTCGCCAGAAAACTCCCCGGGCGAGCGAACGTCCACCATTGGCTTGCCCTCTCTCATGTGCTCTAGGGTATCGTCGTAAAATGCGCGGATGCCGGCATCGTCGCGCAGGGCGGGTTCCATATACTGGCGAACCTCAAATTCTGGAACTTCCTTCGTGATTGCGCGTCCTTCTGCGATCCACTTTGCACGACCACCGTCGAGGATCTTCACCCGCTTGTGGCCGAACAGCGAAAACACCCAGAGCGCATAGCAGGCCCACCAATTGGACTTGTCACCATAGAAGATCACGGTGGTTTCACGGGTGATGCCATGGCCGCTGCAGAGCTTTGCAAAACCAGCGGTATCGACGTAGTCGCGAATCGTCTGATCGTTCAGATCGGCGCGCCAATCGATGTGAACGGCTCCGGGAATGTGGCCAGTGCCATAGAGGAGGATATCTTCGTTGCTCTCAACGATCCGCACGTTCGGGTCGTCAAGATGGTCTGCCAGCCAGTCGGTGCTCACCAGGGCCTCGGGATTCGCATATTCGGAAAATTTGTCGCTCATGGCAGCACGATACCTTGGTTCCCTCACTTGCAAAGGAATCGTCCAGCTTGATTTGCCGGGGCAGGATTCGGGCTGTTGGGAGCCTGTGACCCAAAAATGGAAATATGGGTATTTCTGCAATCCGCGGCATGAAAATTATAGTGAGTATATTTAGAGCGCGGATTGCTGGAATTGATATCGGCAGGAGATCCGCAGAGTGATGCAACTACAGAAAGTTCTGGTGCGACAAGGCTATGTGGTGGAGGCGGCGACCCATAGTCGCCGCAGACTGCACGCTGTACGATTCGCGCAGCCGGGCCGAGTGGTGCCTTAAAACAACGCTTCCAGAGTCGACAAGTACTCAAGCGCCGCCGGATCCCCTTCGGGAGGTGCCCAGGCAGCGAACGATTTGTCGGCCTTGGCTTCATATGGCCCGCGCTTGATTTCAAGGATCGCGGTGTCGGGACTCAATGCCACCATTCCGTGCCAGACACCAGGCTCAATATCGATCAGTCCCAGCGGGCCCGTGTTCAGCCGGTGCGTCGATCGCACGGAGCCCTCGGCCTCGAAAAGCACGAACCCTAACACACCACTCAAAACGCAAATGGTCTCGATCGCGCCATCCTCAGGATGCTGGTGGGGGCACACATAGGTACCGGGTTGAAAGAAGTTCAACATCCGTTGCACCGTGGCACCTTGTGTCCTGTGCAGGGGCAGAATGATCCGTCGCCGGGCGCTCGCAGCAGATTCCCTGAACCCGGTCAGGAGGATCGCGGCGGTCAGCTCAAAATGATCACCAGCGACGTTGGGTAACGCATTCAATGGAAAGGTCGTTTTCGGCGTTGAGGATTCCTATAAATCGTCAAGAGCCGACTTGCTGGCCCCCTTGTCCGTGGCCGGCAGGTAGCGGTAATAGACTTCCAGCATCAGCGCACACAGAGCGGTGCGGTAAATCTCCGCATCCGGCCCGGCACCGTTGGAACCATCCACTGGAGTATTAAGCTCAGCGCCAGGGCCTTCACGCTTGAAGCTGCCGTTCTTGTTCTGGGCAGCGATGATTTCGTTCTGGAAATAGCCGTTCCATTTCTTCCAGTTGCCCCCTCCTTGGAGGAACATCACCTGGGTGATGTAATACCAGCCATAAATGTCGGCATCCGGCCCAGCGTATGAAATTTTTCCGGTGTCAAGAATGTAGCGCACGCCGTCCTTTATCTTGTGCGACTTCATCTCGCCATGCATGATCATGCACAGACAACCGACGCCCGTCATCGTATCTCTTGCATCGCCCACGGCGCCGCCGTACCCGAAGTTACCCTCGGGATTCTGAGAAACCGTAAGGTAGCGCCCGATATTTTCCCACGCCTGATCCATGCCCTCGAACTTCAATTGAGTATAGCGGGCGGCATTCAATGCCTGCACGTTCCAGCCGACCACGGAAGTGTCACTCGGCGTGGTGCTTTCGTAGCCATAGTACCAGCCGCCGTCCGCACTTTGTCCCCGAATAATGATCGGCACCGCGAGCTCGAGCACCTCGCGGACATTCGGAATCTTGCGTTTGCCGTAGCGCGACATCGTATAAGCTTCCGCTAGCGCATAGACAGCGATGGCGTGCTCGTAGGAGAACTGATTGCCTGGTTGACCAAGTCGGCCCTCCGTTCGCATCCCTTGCTCGGCGAGAAACATGATGCCATTGAGCACCGTTTCACCAAACTCAGGCGAGTCCGGAGTCTCGCAGTGGCCGAGGTAAGCGAGCAGCGCCAGCCCAGTCATCGATGTGTGCCAGCGCTGGCCCCACGAGCCATCTTTGTTCTGAGTCTTCTGCAACCAGCGCAGCGCATTGATCACGGCAAGTTGGCCTTCCGGCGAACCACCGGACTCCGCCAGCCGCTTGTCGCGATCACCCTTGGTACAGCGCGCCAGCATCGTCGGCGGCATCGTGAAACCGCCGCCCATGCCATCTCCCCAGCCGTCCAGTCCATCGCCCAACCCTTCGTCCATGCCGATCCCAAATGTGTCCGTGATCTCCTCCACCGGTGGCGCTGCGACCGGCGCCACTGCCGACGCCGTGATGATTGGTGCCGCGCTGGAAGACGGCGAGGAAGGTGTCGGCTGCACCGTGGGATTAAATGTCTGTTGCGAAATATCCTCCTCTTCCTGAGTCGGAATGGTCTGGACGATCAGGGCTGGCTGCGGAGATTTAAAAACTTTCACAATCCACGCGGCCAAGCCAGCGATCACAATCAGGTGCAGCACCACCGCAGTGAGCACCGCTACCATCGTCACCTGCTTGTCCGGTTCCTTGCGTTTCCTTGTGTGGAGAAGGTCTCCAAATGCTGGAGGCACGACAGACACCGCAGCCCCATGTTCGATCGCGTGATCAGAGTACGTCTGCGTCTCATAGCCCGCCATCAGCGGCGGCGGCGCTACCTCGGGAATTGGCACGGCAGACGCAGGCGCCGCAATTGGCTCTGGCAGCGCCGTGCCCTGTTCGAACGCAGCCTCCGCTTCAGGATGGTAGAGACTGCGGCGCTTTCCAGGCGTCGGCGGCAAGTGTATGGTGCCCGGCTCTGACACCTGCGGCGGTATTTCTCGTTCTACATCCACACGTTCTGGTTCAGGCAGATAAACGCTATCGCCATCACCATTGACCGAATAGTACCGGCCCGCATCCGGGTCATAGAAAATTTCTCCTTCTGGATGGTCCGTAGGGTCAGGCGTGGAATCAGCCATGGTCGTCAGTGTCTTTTTGAGTGAAAGCGTGCAAGAAAACACGCGCAAGGATGGCTATCCTAGCTTGAATCACCAACGATGTCTACCCTCCGAAAGCCATCTGAAACCACTTTCCTGCCGGATTCACGCAATGTTCAGATTGCAACGGGAGCGGAATGGCGATCGCGCCCGTCCGCACCATTCCATGAACCATTTTTCAGGGATTGCGAGGCTGAGCACCCATCCTGCCAGCATAAACGATAGTTTCCAGAGATCCGGAAATATAAGGAGGCTCTCTCGGAGCTCTGCCACAGCTACTGGTATCCGCTCTATGTGTTCGCTCGGCGGCGCCGCATTCGACCGCGCCAAGTATGAGATGAAGACAAAATGATGCCTTCCAGTCCCGAGTCCTTTTTCCTTCCTGCCGTTACCAATCGCCTGTATAACGATGAAATTTCCTATCGCGGCAGAGCCTAGGACGATCACACGTCTTCAGGTGAAGTGTCCAACGACTTGGAGACATGGACAAATGCCAGGGTCGAGCGTGTCGCCCTTAACCACATACCACAGTCGCTGATGGGCGATCGGAACTGGCCTATAGAGACCTGACACCTTGTGCCGGCTGGTCACGTGCGCTATCTCCGGTTGCGGATCACACCACCACCGCAGGATCGACGATCCAATTATAGCTTCAGAAACGCTGCGCTCGAAGGCTTGTCTAATAGCGACCACAGTAGAGGTAGGCACCAGTCACAATTTAAACACGGGAGAGCTATCATCCGTGGTGATAAAAGTGATGAACATTAGCAGCGTCAGGCCAAGAAACGCAACGGTCGCCACCCAGTCGGGAAGTGATCCGCCAACATTTTTCCAGAACTTCATATCCATATTTATATATTATTTTAATAAGTATAGTGCTTTCCATAGTGAGGCGCAAGTTTTAATCAATCCTGTTCATGAAAATCGTAATCTGTAACCTTGCCGCTGGTCTGGCTTGAATGAATAACCAGGCTCCCACTGTTTCATCGGCATTCCGGCCACTATCTAGACGGATCGGTTCGGGCGCAAACTTGATCCCCAGGTGCCGTCGCTATGAAGGCACAAATATTTGATTATCAATATAGTCGATGTGTTTCCACTTGAGCGCCTGCTGGGTTTGGCGAGACATGTAGATGGTGACGCCAGCAACCTCGAACAGGCACCAATCCTGTCGTTCCCGGCTGCCCCTGGCCCACATGAGGCTCCAGAAGGCCTGACCGGCCCTGAAGCCTTCTGCACACTTGACGTATTCGAGAATGACAACTGGGTCACTGCTCCCCAGGCTGCGCTGCCGGGCGTCTTCCGCCTTAAGGAACTCCAGAAAGCGATCCATCAAAATAGTGCCACATCGCAGCTTTTCCATCATTGGTGAAACCGAGGAGATCCGAGTGCCTGAAAGGTGTTATTCCCATTTTCTAGAGAGGGGGGATATAAGGTAAAAGATATCCTCTTCATCATAGATGGCAGGACAGCTGGGTAAAAGTTGTGGAACACCTCTTTGGGTCGCATGGAACAGCGATTTCGATTTGTGAACAGCTGTGCGAGTAAGTAGTGACGGGCAGGATGAATCTGGTCGCACGGTGGAGGTTAGCCTCAGTAGCTGGAGTAGGTCCGGGGTTATTCACACGTTTGTTCAGTGCGTCCTGTGGTGGTTTCATGGCGCAGAAACGGTGGTGGGTAATGGGGAGGAATCCAGCAGGCTCTCGATCTCCGGGCTATGCAATGCAGAGCGGGCAGCAGCGGTCTCTGCGAGCTTTTTACTTTTTCCGCAACCGATTCCAAGGATCTGTCCACGCCAGATGACTTCCGCCTTGAACATCTTACAATGGTCGGGGCCTTGTTGTGAAACGATGTGGTAGTGCGGACTGACGGTCGAGTGTGCCTGTAGCAATTCCTGAAGGTGGCCTTTGGGATTAATTTCGTCAGGTTCGGCGACAATTTCCTGGAGAGGCTCTGCGCACAACCGCAGGACGAAGTCCCTTGCAGCTTCGAGCCCTGAATCCAGATAGACGGCACCAATGAGCGACTCCAGTGCATCTGCGAGTGTGCTGGCGCGTTCGCGTCCTCCCGAGGCGTCTTCGCCCTTGCCCATGAGGAGGTAGTCGCCCAGGTGGATGGACTTGGCGCAGAGGTTGAGAGCAGTGCGGGAGACGAGCCGGGAACGGAGTTTGGTCAGTGTGCCCTCGTTGAATTTGGGAAAGATTCGGTAAAGCTCCGCCGTCAGAATAAGCTGAAGGACGGCGTCTCCAAGGAACTCAAGTCTTTGATTATCAAAGTGTGGTCTTTGAGTCTCGTAGGCCAGACTAGGATGTGTCAGGGCCTCGGCGAGAAGCAATGAGTTGCGAAATTTGTATCCTGTCCGCTGTTCGAGCGACTCCATCTGAAACTGGGTTCTGTCCGAAAATTGGAGTGGGGTGACCGACGGGGCTCGAACCCGCGACAACCGGTACCACAAACCGGGGCTCTACCGACTGAGCTACGGTCACCATCTGTGATGCGCTTCTATACCGCAGACGCGCGGGAAGCGCTACTGGATTTTTTCAATTTGCGAAGGATGCTTGCGCGCGCTCTTGTTTGTCATGCACGAAAGACCAGAATTGGCTCCCGTAGGTTTTAAGGAATGGTCGTCCGTTTGCGCTGCGATCGGGGCAGGTCGGCAACGGATTGTCCTGCGCAAAGGTGGGATTGCGGAAGGGCGGACGGGATTTTCGTTTGCAAAGCACGATGCGTTTTTCTTGTTTCCGACGCTGTTCCATCAGCAGGAAGAGAGTGCCCGAGAGGTGTTTGAACTTGGGGATGTGCCAGTGGAGGAGGAATCGATCCCGCTTCGTTACTTTGTCGAGGTAAGGTGGAGAGGAGAAATGCGGGACTGGGAAGCGGTGCAAAAACTCGAACCGCTGCACATCTGGAAAGAATCTGTGATCCGCGAGCGTTTTGACTATGGCGATGAGCCGGGGAAGGGGAGTGTGCAGCTGGCGGTGCTGCGCGTCTGGGAGTTGGCGGAGACGTGGAGGATTCCTTACCACAGAAGCTATGGAGGGTGCCGTTCCTGGGTGGATCTACCGGAAATTCCTCAGCAAATCACTGCTGCTGATCTGCGGTTGATCGATGCTCCGGGCAGTGACGATCAGGTGACTGATCTGTTGGCATCACTGTTGGCATCAGTGTTAGCGAACAGTGGTGTAAATGTTAGTGTGTGAATGTAAGAGTGATTAGTGTTCTGTTAGGAATCGAGCGTGGTTTCCGGCTTCGGGGCGGATTTTCGGTTTATCCAGATGGTCAAAACTGCGATATCGGCCGGAGTGACACCTTGGATGCGGCCGGCCTGGCCGAGGGTGCTCGGGGCGATGGCGGCCAGTTTCAATCGAGCCTCCTGTTTGAGCCCTTCGATGCCCGAATAGTCCATGTTCGGCGGGATGTGGGCGGACTCCATTTTCCTCGCCTTCTCTATAAGGTCTTGCTGCCGAGCGACATAGCCTTCGTATTTGAGATCGGTCTCAAGCAATTGCCAGATCGAGTCCTTAAAAGCCGAGCGATAGGTGTCCGAGAGGTTATGGAAGGTGTTTTCCGGGCGGCGAAACCATTTCTGGAGCTGTGAACCCTGCAGTGAGTTCGATTGACTGAAAAGGTGCGCCCCGGCCAACTCGGCAATTTTTGATTCGGTGAAGGTCTGGCGTTCGCGGGTTACCAGTCCGGCCTCTACGCCTAGCGGAGTCAGGCGTATGTCGGCATTGTCCTGGCGGAGCAACAGGCGATACTCTGCACGACTGGTAAACATCCGGTAGGGTTCCGTCGTTCCTTTGGTGACGAGGTCGTCGATCATGACGCCGATGTAGGCGGCAGAGCGGGGAAGGACGAAGGGTTCCTTTCCGGCAAGCTTGAGCGCGGCGTTGGCCCCTGCCATGAGTCCCTGAGCGGCCGCTTCCTCGTATCCAGAGGTGCCATTGATCTGCCCGGCGAAGTAGAGATTCTCAATGCGCTTGGTCTCCAGTGTGTGCCTGAGTTGGGTAGGAGGACAGTAATCGTATTCCACGGCATAGCCGGGGCGGATGATTTCTGCCTCGGTCAAGCCTTCGATCGAACGGATAAAGTTCAGCTGGACATCGTAGGGGAGGCTGGTCGAGACGCCATTGACGTAGTATTCCAAGGTATGGCGTCCCTCGGGTTCGAGGAAGACCTGATGCTGTGGTTTTTCAGCGAAGCGCACGACTTTGTCTTCGATGGAAGGGCAATAGCGCGGGCCCACACCTTCGATCTGTCCCGAATACATGGGAGATCTATCAAGGTTACGGCGGATCAATTCGTGCGTCCTGGTGTTGGTGTAGGTCATCCAGCACGGCATTTGTTCCACGTGGAACGTTCCGTCGGAATCTTCGTGGTTCAGGGTGAAGAGTTCATTCTCTGCATCGAGGCCGCCCGGCAGGAAGGAGAACCGTGGAATCGGCGTGTCCCCATCCTGTCGTTCGCACTTTGAGAAGTCAATGGAACGCCCGTTGACACGGCATGGGGTGCCGGTCTTGAATCGGGCAACCTCGAACCCAAGCGCCTTCAGACTGTCGCTGAGCGTAGAAATGGAGTCGCCCATTCGTCCGCCGGCCTGATTTTGCATTCCTACATGGAGCAGTCCACGCATGAAGGTTCCGGCGCTGATGACGATGGCTTTGGCAGCGATGCGCATCCCGAGGGAGGTATCGATGCCAGTGACGCCACCCTTTTCCACAATCAGCTGGGCGACATTGCCCTGATGCAGGTCGAGACCAGGGGTCGCTTCAAGGATGGCTTTCATCCGAAACTGGTAGGCCTTCTTGTCACACTGTGCTCGCGGGGCGCGGACACTGGGTCCTTTGTTGGCGTTAAGGATTCGGAATTGAATCCCTGTGGCATCGGTATTGACCCCCATCGCCCCACCCAACGCATCAATCTCCCGCACCATGTGGCCCTTTGCCAATCCTCCGATAGCGGGATTGCAGGACATCTGGCCAACAGTATCGAGGTTCTGGGTGAGAAGAGCCGTCTGAGCGCCCAGCCGTGCAGCAGCGAGAGCGGCCTCGATCCCAGCGTGTCCAGCGCCGACAACGAGGACGTCGTAATGTTTCGGATAGATAAAAAGTTCCACGTAGAACGTCGAGGGGTTGAGTTGAGTTTCAACTAATAGGACTTACCATACCACCGTGCCCGCCTTTGCACGAACAGATACCGACAAACCGCCCAAGGAACCCGCCTCCGAACGACGATGAACGCAAACTGGTGAACCACGGTGAAGCATCGGTGTATTTTCTCGGAAGCGATGATCGTTGGCAGCTCGACACTGCGGTTACTAGCAATCGGGAAACCACCGAACCACCATTGTTTGGATGTTCAGTCGCGGCCGGCGATCGGTTCGTCGCGGTGGGAGCGCCCGGGCTTCACGGCCCAACAGCATAGCGATCGATGAGCAGTTAGGATCGACTCACCCTGCATGATCAATGGCTGATCGTCACGTCTTATTCTGCACGCAATGGCGAGCGTGCTTCTCCCGCAGGTCACGTCAAAGTTTTTCGCGATTCGGGCGCTGTTGGAGCTGCAGATGGGTCGTGGAAGTTTCACTAGCGCTTGGAGGAGACTTTAGACGATCTCTTCCTCAGCGGACTGAAGTTGGAGCGATTCGGGCATGGCATCGAAGTCTCGTGCGACTCCATTGCTGTCGGGGCTCACACCACCTTATGGCCTGGGGTCGAACCTCACGGGGTGGTGTTCCTTATGCATTGAACCCGACGAGCAACCAGTGGAAACCCCGCACACAGCTTCGCAGGCTCCGTAAAGTTCGGACCAGATTTCCTCGCCCTAGGTTGATCCTCCTTCCGCCAACGGAGTTCGACAACAAGGCCAGTGCCGTGTTCTGCTTCGATCTGAAGAACTTCGAGGAGGATTGAGGCAGAAAGTATTTGGCGTATTTATTAGGGCGTGTTTTCAATAGTTTGTACTTGTACTTATGGAAATTCGCGCAGGTGTAGGCGAATGACTCAT
>JAQCER010000028.1 GCA_027618625.1 Verrucomicrobiota bacterium | reverse complement strand
AGGCCGACAGCATCACTGATTTCTGGCGTCGCTGGCACATCTCGCTCTCCACCTTCCTGCGCGACTACCTTTACATTCCGCTGGGGGGCAATCGGTTGGGGCCAAAGCGGACTTACGTGAACCTCATGACGGTTATGCTGTTCGGGGGTCTCTGGCACGGGGCGCAGTGGACATTCATCGTCTGGGGAGCGATCCACGGTGGCATGCTCGCGCTTGAGCGGCTGATGGGAAAGGATTCGTTCTACGCAAAGTGGCCGCGTGCCCTGCGGGTAGCCATCACTTTTGTCGTCCTGTTAGTGACATGGGTATTCTTTCGTGCGGAGAATTTCGAAGTCGCCTGGCGCTATCTGTCGGCGATGCTTGGAGTGGGTGGCGATGCCCCAGCAGCAATGCTGAAGACCGCAGAGCTGCTGACACCTTTCAACATGTTTGCCTTCGCGCTCGCGTCAGTGGTCGTGTGGTTTTGCCCACGCTCTGCCAGGCTGCTGGAGACGCTCACCGCGACCAAAGCAACCATTTCCATGGTGCTGCTGTTCGTGGCGCTGTCCATGATGTATGCGCGGGGCTACAGTCCGTTTCTATATTTTCAGTTCTAGCCTGTAGCCATAGCCAAGCAATCCCTGAAATAGCCGTGCCCTGAACAGACTTGCCGACGAAAGGATCACTTAATCTTGATCCCGATTGAGCTGCCGAAGATCGCGGAAATTACACTGAACGGCGCAACGATAGCCGACAAGCTGGACTGAGGCAGCCCTCTGCTGCCTTATGGATGGACGCCGTGGACCATGTCCTTTCCAGATTGCGGACCTTGTCGAACTCGACTTTCTCCTGCATGCTTTGCGCATGACCGAGTGGCACTACGTTACCCCCGAGAAAACCCACCAGGCGTTTTCGGAAGAACAGATTCCCAGCCTCGTGGCGAACGGCACGATTCGATCGGCAACGCTGATTTGGAATGGTGCCATGACAGACTGGAAGCCTGCTGGGGAGGTAAAGCCCGAGTGGTTTGAAATGTTCAGCACTATACCTGATCAGACTGCTCAGCCCACTACCTTCCAGATTGACGTCGCCAACGTCCCGCCGCCATTCCAATCTCCAGCGGCAATGAACCAGACCGATCCGATCGCCATGGGCTCGCTGGTCTGCGGAATCATGGCCATCGCTCTGGTGCTGGCCGGCTGTGCGTTTCCGTGCCTCGGTTTTTTGGATTGGCAGTGGCGATTCCAGCCGTCGTAACCGGGCACATGGCGCTCGGTAATATCAAACGTGGCACCGCGCCAGCAGAGGGTCGCGGGCTGGCGATAGCCGGTCTGATCATGGGGTATGCGACACTCGCACTGCTCGTCGTCGGCATCTTGCTGGCTGCTCTTGGAATCGGCATCGCCGCATTGACCGGAAGTGGGATCCCCAATCAACAGTAGCCTGCCACGCACGGCCACGGCATCGCCGCATGGGATTGGCCGGGGTGGCGACGGTCAGTTTCCATCCACCCGCTGGAGCCTGGTGCGTGCAGTGGGTGAGGACGATACGCTGGCCGCCGCTGCCCTCGCTGAACTTTGCAAAGCCTGTTGGTATCCTCTCTACGTCTTTGCTCGGCGCACCGGACTCACCGCGCCGGACGCAGAAGATGCCACTCAGGGTTTTCTGGCGCGTGTCATTAAAAAAGAGATGATCGCCCGGGCGCGGGAGGAACTCGACACCCTGCGCTCGTTTCTACTGCGTGGTTTGAAGAACTACCTCGCAAACGAACGCAACGCGCAGCGGCGAACCAAACGGGGTGGCGGACAGCTCTCCCAATCCCTCGGTCCCGCCGCGCTCGCTACAGCGGAACGCCGCTGGGCCACCACCGTTCTTGATAATGTCTTCACCGCCCTGCGCGCCGAATACGAGCACGCTGACAAAGGGGCGGTTTACGATGCGCTCTAGCCAACCCTGACCAGCGCCCGCGGTGACTCACCCACCTACGCTGCCCTCGGAGACGTATTCGCAATGTCCGAAGCCGCAGTGAAGCTGGTCGCGTTCCGAATGCGGAAGCGCTTTCGTGAGATCCTTCGCGAGCAAGTCGGCCAGACCGTCCAGACCGAGCGGGAAGTGAACGAAGAAATCCTCGCGTTGTTCAGAGCCTTCGCCAAGTAAATTTCAAGGTTTCAAGGCCAAGGAGAGGCGGACTCCGATCCGCCCCAATTTCCCGGCGATGCACATGAAGAGGGCGATTCGGAGTCCGCCAGCAGTGCAAATGAGGCTGGTCTCGCGTTTCCGGTGTTGCCGCCCACAGCATTCGCGTGGTCGGGCGGTTCTTCTGTTGTTGATCTGCAATCGGCCGATGCTCTGTGTTGTCGGTAGACTTTACTCCTGTCACCGCACGCAGGCCCCATCCACCCACAGCGCCACACAGGCAAACTGCCACCGTCATTAATGATCTTCCCGCCATCATGTTGTTCAGTTGATTGTTCGTCGTCGGGAACAGAATACGCTGGAGGGTTGATCCGATGCAAGGAAAACCGGCCTGAAGGATTGCCTGCGGAGAAAGTGCTTAAAAACTGAAACGGATAAAAGATGAAGCTCGGACTCGACGACCCACGTTCTAAAAAGGTAGCCACCGGATGCGCAGGTTTGATGGGAATGATCCTTCTCATGACGGCGATCTCATCGCTGATGGTCGGAACGCAGGGCGGTTAAGGGGAATTTCGTCTGGGCACTGGCGCTTGGACTGTTCGCATTTGGCTTTCTGGCTTTCGCCTTTTCGTCGCGATAGCGAGAGCGCTGCCGTCTGGAATGGCTTTTGATCGCACTTACCAAAGCAATTCCAGCTCCAGCCGATTTTTCAGTGGTAAGCTCTGAGTGCGGTGATAGGATCGGCAGCTATGGAATCACAGTAAAAATCAGGCCTCTCACCGATCGCAATGGTCGGAATCGGTTGCGGCATTGTTGCCGTGTTAGGAGTCATCGTCATCGCCGGACTGGCGTGGTTTGGCGTTCGCAAGGCGGCATCGATGGCCGAAGAGTTCGCGACCAATCCCGCAGCTGCTGCAGAGATGATCATCAAGATGCACCCGGAACTCGATCATGTATCGACAGATGCAGATGCCGGAACGATGACCATTCGCAATAAGCAGAGCGGCGAGGTCGTGACGCTCAACTACGATGACATCCAGCAAGGCAAGTTTTCGGTGCAGGGTGCCAATGGCGAGGACGTGTTCAGCATTGATTCTGACACTGCGAACAATGGCATCACGATCAACTCTGGAGAAAACGGCGAAATCAAAATCGGCGGTGCAGCAGACCTTTCTGACGTGCCCAGTTGGGTGCCGGTCTATCCGGACACGCTCACGAGCACGACAGCGATGTCCCGTAAAACTCCCGACGGCAAGGCGACAGGAACGATTGCCTTCGATGTCGCCGATGACATCGACAAGATAACCGAGTTCTACCGCACCGCGCTGAAGGATCAGGGTTACGAGGTCAACGAGAACACATTCAACAGCAACGGTATCATGTCCCAGGCAATCCTCACAGCCAGTCACCCCTCCGATGGTCACCAACTGAACATCGTGGTCGGTCAAGCCGACGACAAGCGTTCGTTGATGATCACCTACGAGGAACAGTGATGGGCGCTGGCGCTGAGCGGCGCTCAATCGGGGAATGACAGCCCGCCCGCGATAGCCATCGTTGATCGGATGAACGTAGCTTGGACTTCAGTCCAAGTCCCTTGATGCTCTACCACGCTGCACGACTGCGGACGGAGGAAGATCGCGTGCCTTTGTGCTGGAGTGCGCCGGTCTTGACGGCGCTTTTTTGCCGGACGAACAGGGCTCGGACAGAAAATCTCTGTCAAGCCAGAGTACTCCAAACAAAACCATCTCCGTTGGTGCTCGTCCGCCCCAGAGCAAATATCGCTGCCTGTGGGCCTGGGGTAATAGCCCGATCTTTGAGGAACAATGGGTGCAGGCGCGGCGCCATCGTCACGAAGATTTCTGGAGCACAGAGAGGAATTCCACCTTTACAGGGTTCGTGGGCAGTTCTTACATGCTTGAAAGTCAGGCTACCACCCAGAAACACCATACGCATCCGCCCACATTTATGTCCCAATCTCGTGAGTTTTCCCGTCGCCATCTAGGATCATCGCCGGAGCACACGGCAGAGATGGTGCGCGCCATCGGCTATGAGACTGCTGACGCCCTGATCGCCGCGACAGTGCCTGCGGCGATCCGGCTACCGCCTCCCCACAATCTCCCGGAAGCGCGATCGGAAGCCGTGGCGTTGAGTGACCTGAAGGCAACACTGGGGCGCAACCAGTTGCGCAAATCGCTGATCGGCCAGGGCTACAGCAACTGCATCACGCCGCCTGTGATTCAGCGGAATATTCTCGAGAACCCGGGCTGGTATACGGCCTACACCCCTTACCAGGCGGAAATCGCGCAGGGTCGGCTTGAGGCGTTGCTCAATTTTCAGACGATGATCTGCGATCTTACGGGGTTGGACGTAGCGAATGCGTCGCTGCTCGACGAGGGCACGGCGGCAGCGGAAGCGATGGCCATCGCCATTGCAGGCCACCGCCAAGCGAAGACGATCTTCGTTTCTGAGCGCTGTCTGCCGCAAACGATTAAGGTGGTGGAGACGCGGGCCGAGCCGTTGGGGATCGAGGTAGTCGTGGGCGATCCTCAAAGCGTCGACTTGTCGCGGCTCGAAGGCTTGTTCGCGGTGCTGGTGCAGTATCCGGCAGTGGATGGCGAAATTCCTGACTACACTGAATTTATCGCAGCGGCTCAGGAACTGGGCGCGCTGGGTATTGTCGCTGCCGACATCCTGAGTCTGGTTTTGCTCAAAGCTCCAGCGGAGTTTGGTGCGGATGTCGTGGTCGGGAATAGTCAGCGTTTTGGTGTTCCGTTAGGGTTCGGCGGGCCGCATGCCGCATTCATTGCAGTGAAGGATGATCTGAAGCGCAAGCTTCCCGGCCGCATCGTCGGCGTATCGCGTGACGTTCATGGGAATCCGGCGTATCGCCTGTCGCTGCAGACGCGTGAACAACACATCCGCCGGGACAAGGCGACCAGCAACATCTGCACCGCGCAGGTATTGCTTGCGGTGATCGCTTCCATGTATGCCGTTTACCATGGCCCTGAGGGGCTACGCTCGATCGCGAAGCGTGTGCATGGCTTGGCGGCGCGATTGGCAGCCCAACTCCGGAGTGCAGGGATCAAGGTGGAGACGGTCATGTTCTTTGACACGATCACGATCGCGACTGGTGACCGGACAGCTGCCATTTTGAGCGCTGCGCGCTCCGCCGGATTCAACCTGGGACAACCCGATGCGGATCACATCCGTATTGCGGTCGATGAAACTACGACGAATGCAGACATCGCGGCTCTGCTCAAGGTTTTCGGAATCGATGGAGAAGCTGTTGGTGAGACTTTTGCCCTGCCGTCAGCAGCATTGAGGCATGATGAGATCCTCGCACACAAGGTTTTTGTCTCATACCATTCAGAGACCGAGATGCTGCGCTACTTGCACCGCCTGGAGCTGCGCGATCTGGCATTGAACGAGTCGATGATTCCGCTTGGGTCCTGCACGATGAAGCTGAACGCGACTGCTGAGATGCTGCCTTTGAGCTGGCCGGAAACGAATGCGCTGCACCCCTTTGTCCCAGCGGACCAGGTGGAGGGATACGTGGCCATGTGCACAGAGCTGGAGCAGTGGCTTGCTGAAATCACAGGATTTGCTGCGGTTTCGCTGCAGCCCAATGCAGGGTCGCAGGGTGAATACGCCGGACTGCTGGCGATTCGCCATTACCACCTGAGCCGCGGCGATCGCGGTCGCAACATTTGCCTTATCCCCACGTCTGCGCACGGCACCAATCCCGCCAGCGCCGTCATGGTCGGGATGAAAGTCGTCACCGTGAAGTGCGATGACCACGGCAACATCGACATCGATGATTTGCGCAGCAAGGCCGATAAGCACAGTGCCGAACTCGCTGCGCTGATGGTGACGTATCCATCCACCCACGGCGTGTTCGAAGAGGGCATCCGCGACATTTGTGAAGTGATCCACAGCCACAGTGGCCAGGTCTACATGGATGGCGCGAACATGAATGCACAGGTCGGCCTTTGCAGTCCAGGCACCATCGGAGCTGACCTTTGTCACTTGAATCTGCACAAGACGTTCTGCATTCCCCACGGCGGCGGCGGCCCGGGCGTCGGGCCCATCGGTGTAGCCGCGCACCTAGTGCCATTCCTGCCAGGCGATCCGCTCAGGAACAACGCTAACACTGGTGCCGTTTGCTCGGCGAACTACGGCAGCGCCAGTATCCTCACCATTTCCTGGATGTACATTGCCATGATGGGCGAGCGCGGACTGACCGATGCCACGAAGCTGGCGATCATCAATGCCAACTACATCGCCACGCGTCTGCAGGACTTTTACCCCGTCCTCTACCGGGGCAAGGACGGACTGGTCGCCCACGAGTGCATCATTGACCTGCGCCACTTCAAAGAAGAAGCCGGCATCGGTGTGGAAGACGTCGCCAAGCGGCTGATCGACTACGGTTACCATGCGCCTACCATGTCGTGGCCCGTTGCCGGCACGCTCATGATTGAACCGACTGAAAGCGAATCGAAAGTCGAGCTCGATCGTTTCTGCGACGCCATGATCGCCATTCACGGCGAAATCCGTGCTGTAAAAAATGGCGAGGCCGATGCGCAACAGAATGTGCTCAAGAACGCGCCGCATACCGCGCAGTCCCTGCTCTCCGACACATGGGACATGCCCTACTCCCGCGAGTGTGCCGCCTATCCAAGCGACTGGACCCGCCACCACAAGTTCTGGCCAGTCGTCGGCCGCATCGACAACGTCTACGGGGACAAGAACCTCATCTGCACTTGCGCACCACTGGAAGACTACGCCGAAGAAAAGGCAGCACAAGCACCGCTGGGAGCACGAGAGTTGCCACAAGCCCAGTTCATCGAATGAGTCAGTGAGCGGCGAGTACAATGCCAGCCGAGTCGACGACAAGCATTTTTGCGATCGGTGTTGAGGATGCTGGGATTCGGAAACTAGCCAGCTATCTGCCTGCAGGCGCTTGCCTGATGACGGTGCGGCTTGACCCGGGCTTGATGTCTGTGCTGCTTTCGGTGCCGTCCGGCCAGCGGACGTTGACGCGGGCTGCTCTTCGGCCTTGAGGCACGGCGAAAGAAGGCCGGGCGGAATGCTGCGAAAGGTATCCCCCGCCCGCGTTGGCATCGATGGTAGAGGAGGTTTCGTTGTCGAACACCAGGGTCACTCTTGAGCCCACTGCAGTAGGATTACCCTTGAGCCCCGTCAACTCGACCTGGTGCCAGGCAGTCTTGCCGAGAGAAGAACTCTCGAACGCGAGAGATTGCCCGTTGTTGACGCCAAAGAGGAAGATGGGTGCCGTCGTGGCTTCCCTCGAGGTGATGACGAGTGCCTTCGCGTCACTGGGAACAACGATGCCACTTGCATGCGGCCAGACGGGTTCAAATTCAGCATCACCTTTTCCGCGCAGCAATAGACTCACTCCGCCATCGAGGTTTCCAGTTTCATTCTGTGGACTGTAAAAATTCTGCGCTACCAGCAGATCCGACAAACCGTCAGCATCGAGATCCGCTACAGCAATTCCGAAAATCGGCGATGCCTGGGCCAATCGAGGCAATGATTTGAATGAGAACTTCCCCTTCCCCAAATTCATCAGCACACCAGACTCCAGTTCTTGTGCTTCGAGCTTGATCGCGTCGTTCAGGCGCGCCTTGTCGTACAGATCAGTCAGCGTTGCTGCAGCGAAGGCGTGAAAGGACGAGACCTTTCGGGTCAGTGACGGGATGGCAGTGCTGGAGCAACTGAACCCGCGAACGGGGTAAATCTCGTGGCCTTCATGAACGGCTTCGATGATTCGATTCGTCCCCGAGCCATCGACATCTCCGTAGTAGAGGACGGCTGGCTCCTCTGCTGAGGCGTGGTACTTGGTATTGAGGCCAAAATTGCCAACCACATAATCCATATCGCCGTCCTGATCGAAATCGCCACCTGCAATGCTGTTCCACCAGCCGGTTCTCGAAATCGCCACTGCGTCTTGGAGGGTTCCCAGTTGATTCTGATAGAGCCGGACTGGTCCCCACTCGTGGGTGACGAGTAGATCAATCCATCCGTCATCGTCAACATCTGACCATAGGGCCGACGTCGCCATGCCTGAAAAGCGCCCGGCTCCCACTTCGGTAAATTTTCCCTGATCATTGCGCAGCAAGCGACTTGAGGGCGATTCAGGAAAACGCCCCGGCACAATCCGGCCGCCGACGAACAGATCGAGATCGCCATCGCGGTCGAAGTCTGCCCCGCAGGCAACCGATCCACTCTCACGAAGATCCGGAAGCAGCTCTACGGGGGCCCTCGAAAAATTGCCCTTACCGTCGTTCAGGTAGAGCCGATCACGCAACAGTGGACTGTCCGGCTCGCATTCGACGCCGCCACTGACGACATACAGGTCCTGATCGCCATCGCCATCGGAATCAAGAAAGAGTGGGGCCATGTCTTCAGATCCCGCGTGTGGGCGGAACACGTCTTCAGACAGGATCCGGCTGCCGCCGCCTTCCACCTGGGAATAGATGGCACCCGCTGATCCCGCTGGGGCGCTCACGTAATAATCATCGTAGCCATCACCATTGACATCAGCGACTGCGATTCCAGGGCCCAGTTGAGAATGCCTGTTCGAGAGCAACGGCTGCCGGGCGAAGTCGTCGTAATCTTTTTCTATCGTTCTAACGGCTGGCACCTTGTCCGACTGAACAAACATCGGTGTTTTCTTTGCGACCAGAGTAGCCCCACTTTCCTTTCCCGTAGGTTCCGTAATCGTGTGAAGCATGCCTGCGGCAAGATTGTTCACTGTATGAACCGTGCCGCCAGGCCACCGGATTGCCAATTTGCGGATGGATGTGTTCGCGCCCAGACCGAAGTGGACCAGCGGCTCGTTCGCCGACATGAATCCACGAGACAGGGAAACCGTCCTGGCTTGAATCTTCGGTTCGGAGTCCAGTTCTGCACGCAGCATCGCACCCACCCCCCAGTGGTTGGACTTGGCTCCGACAAGGCGGATCGCGATCCGGTTCTCGTTGCTCGAGCCGTTCCGATACACCCCTGCTTCTCCTTCAAAATTGTTCACGACAAGGTCGAGGTCTCCGTCACGGTCCAGATCTCCCAGGGCAGCGCCATAACTGACCGTGGGATCTACCCCGAGTCCCCAATCTTTCGAGACGTCTCCGAATTTCAGATCGCCTTCGTTGCGGAACGCCCAATTTCTGAGTGCCAGTGGCTTCTGTGCCAACCAAAAAGCGTTCGCGGCAGCCTTGCCATTGTCCAGAATCAGTTTTTCTTCCTGGTTCCGCAGGTCGCTATTGAACCAGTCCCGGCTCATGCCCGTTGTGACAAAAAGATCCTCGCGACCATCGCAATCGAAATCACCAAACTTGATTGCCCAGGTCCAGTCGGTTGCATCGAGCCCTGCCAGGTGGGCTACTTCCATGAAGCGCTCTGTGCCAGTGTTGAGGTAGACCGCATTGCGCATGTATTGCGGAGGTACCGGTGCGTTGAGGAACCAGGAATCACTTTTCAGTCCGGTCATGTTCCCCATCGACATCTTCTGCTTGTAGTGATCGCTGCCAGCCATGTCGGAGGCCATGTAGTCGAACAACCCATCGTTATTGATGTCGGCAACATCCGATCCCATGGAAAACCATGGCGTGTGCGGCATCGCTTTGGAAATCACGTCCGTAAACTTCCCCTTGCCATCGTTACGATAGAGTTTGTCGGCACCAAAAAAATCGTTGGCTACGTAAAGATCCGGCAATCCGTCATCATTGTAGTCCCACCAGGTGGCCGATAGGCCATAGTCGCCGCCCTTGATGCCGGCATGCTTGCTGACATCAAAGAACTTCCCATCGTGATTCATGAGCAAGTGATCGAACTGCCCGGCGACGATTTGCTCGAATTTTCCATCGGGCCGTTTGATGACTCCGACATACTCCTGAAATTTCTCCGGTTCGATAACCGGCTCGCCGTCTGGTCCGGGGACGAGCTTGAAGGGATCATTCGCCATCTCGGGGGGAGGGGGGATGCGGTTGGTCAGCAGATAGGCGTCCAGATCGCCATCGAGATCATAGTCGCTGAAGGCGCACATGATGCTCGCTCCGTTGAAATCAACCTGATACTCCGTGCCTCTTTCTTCGAATTTTTCTCCTCTTACATTGATAAAAAGACGGTTCGGTGAGTCAAAGGCGCACAGGTAGAGATCGAGCCAGCCATCATTGTTGACGTCCGCCCACGTTGCCCCTGCGCCCCAGACTCCGGGCGATGCGATTCCAGTATCGACGGTAGCGTCTACGAATTTGAAGTCTCCAAGATTCCTGTAGAGTCGACCACCATCCGTTGTGCGTGTGAGGAAAACGTCGGGAAGATCATCGTTGTTGTAATCAGCAATGCAGACCCCACCTCCAGTGAACGATCCACTGATTTGCTCCGACCATTTTTCTGGAGGCTGCCATCGGTGGACAAAATCGATGCCTGTCGACTTCAGGTCCAGTTTGTCAAAGAGTGTCGCTCCATCCGCTTTGCGCAGTCCTTCGAGTTTGACGGAAACCACTTCTTGCGAAATGGCGGGAAGGCAGATGACGGCGCCAGATGCGACGAGAGCGAGTAAAAACTTCCATCGATTCATCAGCGGGAATGGTAATCGAACCGGAACATGGGAGGAACTCGATCGGACGCGAGTATGCATACAAGCAAAAAGAGCCCGCACGGAAAAATCGAGCGGGCTCTTCGGTGGAAAGGATCGGCACGCTGGCCGGGTTAACGATTGCGCCTGCGCAAGAACAGGAGCAGCCCTCCCATACTTGCCAATACAGCTACGGACGGCTCGGGAACAACGGCGGCGATGCCTCCCGTCATGATGCCTTGAATCTGACTCTGGCTGAGACTCTCATTCCAGATGCCGACGTCGTCGAGCCGGCCCGCCCAGAAAAAGTTGTTGCCGTCGTCCTGGCCAGATCCGATGTGCAGATCCCTCACCGCGTTTGCAGAGATCCCTACGTTTGAGGTGGCGGCGGACTCACCGTCGATGTAGAGGACTCGAGAAGTCGTCGGGGCGTCATAGGTAATAGCAATGTGTTGCCATGTTCCCACGGTGGTTCCGGTGACAGCATTGAGTGGATTCCAGGCTCCAGAAGGGCCATTATTACCACCCCAGAAAGACCAGATGTTTTCAGGGGTGTTGTAGATGATGGGCCCATTTACAGTCGCACCATTATCTTCACGGGCGGTGAGTGGTGAGTTGAATCCAGCCGTACTGGATGCATTTACCCACACGGACATCGTGAAACTACCAGATCCGTTCACCCCTTGAATCCCAGGATTCAGCGATGCACTCCAAGGCACATCAATGTGACCGTTGTCAGGGAAGTCGGCGGATAGGCCGGTTCCTGCATTGGCTCCGGCTTGACCAAACGCGACGGTTCCACCCACTACGGCCCCGTTGTGACCATTTCCAGAGGCATCATTTGCATCCGTATCGAGTGGATACCACGCGACCAAGGCCGCACCTGCAATGGTGGGCAGAGCAAAAATTGCCGCTAACCCGGTAAGCTGTAATATTCTTTTCATGATTCAGGAACTCAATTATTAGGACTCGGAAACTGGAGATCAACTGGTTTTTGCATGTGTTGGCTAGTGTGTAAAGACTAGAGTTGTGCTTTTTGCTGATACTACTGTTGGATAATTCGGTAATAAAGGCTCGCAGGTATGGGGTCAGAAAGGGTCGGATCGGTAAATTCGGTGATTTCGCCCTGACTTTCGATACCGTCGTCAAGTTCGCCCCACGCACCATCAAGGGCCGACGTGCGCTCGATCGAGTAGATCGCTCCAGGCCGCGAGGTGAACTTCAGCGTTACCTCGTTTCCTGCCAGTTTCACCTCTGTAATTTGGAAAACGAAACGGGACGACGCACCAGCAACGCCATTTTCCATGACTTTCTGGATTTCGTCTGTGGTAAGAGCGACGCGGAAGTATCCGACATCATCCAGCAGCCCGTTCCAGAAAAAATTGTTGCCGTCGTCCTGGCCCGAGCCGATGTGCAAGTCACGGACGGCGTTGGGCGAGATGCCTATTCCTTCGCTCATTTGAGCGACTTCGCCATCTACGTAGAGGGTCTTCGTAAGTGTTTCAGAATCATAGCTGATCGCGATGTGTTGCCAGGTTCCCACAGTCGTTCCCTCCGTGTGGTTCAGTGGGTTCCAAGCACCGGAGGGACCGTTGTTGCCTCCCCAGAACGACCAAACATTTTCGGGCGTGTTGTAGATGATGGGACCATTCACACTCGCACCGCTGTCCTCGCGGGACGTAAATGGTGAGTTGAATCCTGCCGTGTCAGTGGCATTGCACCATACCGTCACCGTAAAGCTTTCGGCCCCATCAGGCTCTTGGGTGCCTGGATTCAATTCAGGACTGAAAGGAACATCGATGTGTCCGTTGTCAGGGAACGACGCTGCGGTGCCGGTAGCATCATTGGCACCTGGCTGGCCGAACTCCACCTCGCCACCCACGACCGTTCCATCGAAACCA